>QMLA01000049.1 GCA_003646585.1 Deltaproteobacteria bacterium
GACCTCTTCCCCACCCTGAGGCAATACGGGGGACTCAGTGGCTTTTTGCGACGTCAGGAGAGCCCGCATGATCCCTACGACAGCGGGCATTCGGGCAGTGCCCTCCCCATAGCCCTGGGAATGGCCGAGGCCAGGGATCTGAAGGGAGAGGATTTCAGGGTTATAGCCATTGTGGGAGATGGGACCTTGAGCACGGGGGTTGCCTTTGAGGCCTTGAACTGTGCAGGGGCGTGGAAGAGCAATATCATTGTGATCCTCAACGACAATGAGATGTCCATCTCCAAGACCGTAGGGGCCATTTCAGCCTATTTGAGCCGGATAATGACGGGCCAATGGGCAACAAGATTCAGGGAAGATGTGAAGCAATTGCTTCATGAGGTTCCGGGGGGCAAAAAGCTTTTCAGGTTGATGAAGGTCACAGAAGAGGTCCTAAAGGGGGTATTCAGTCCCGGATTGCTCTTCGAGGAGCTGGGTTTTAAATACCTGGGTCCCCTTGATGGCCACAACCTCGATCACCTGATCGAGACCTTCAAGAACGTGAAACATCTCAGGAGGCCGGTCCTTGTACACGTTATAACCAAGAAGGGCAAGGGCTATGCCCCTGCAGAAGAGGACCCGACGACCTTCCACGGCGTTGGGCGTTTTGACAGCGAAAACGGGATACTGTCGGAACCCGATGGCCTCCCTCCCACCTATTCGGAGGTCCTTGGGCGAACATTGCTGCAGTTGGCCTCCAGGGACCCGGAGATCGTCGCCATCACGGCTGCAATGCCCCAGGGGACGGGCCTTCATGATTTTGCAAAGAGGTTTCCCGAAAGGTTCTTCGATGTGGGGATCGCTGAGCAGGCGGCCGTGAGCCTTTCGGCGGGCTTGGCCCTCTGCGGCCTCAAGCCCGTTGTTGCCATCTACAGCACCTTTTTGCAGCGGGCCTTCGATCAGATAGTGGAGGAGGTGGCCCTTGAGAAATTGCCCGTGCTTTTTTGCGTGGACCGGGCGGGTATTGTGGGTGAGGATGGCCCCACCCATCATGGTTTGCTCGATCTCTCATATCTCCGGGCCATCCCCAACTTTACTGTCATGGCCCCCAAGGATGAGGCCGAACTGCAGAGGATGATCGTCACGGCCCTTAACCACCGCAATGGTCCGTCCGCCATAAGGTACCCGAAGGGAAGGGGTTATGGAGTCCCCCTGGAGGAAGAGCCCCATCCCATCGAGTGGGGGAAATCGGAGGTCCTCAGGGTGGGCAGCGATCTTCTGATCCTCGCGATAGGCTCGATGGTCCACAGAGCCCTTCAGGCCTGCGATATCCTCCAACGGGAGGGGGTTTCTCCGGGAGTCGTGAACGTCCGTTTCGTGAAGCCCCTGGATGAGGAAACGATCCTGGATCTTGTCGCAGGCCACAGGGCTGTCCTCACGCTGGAGGAAAATGTGGTCGAAGGGGGATTTGGCAGTGCCGTACTGGAACTTTTGGCCCGTAAGGGCATACCGAAAAAGGTCCGCTGCCTGGGACTCCCTGCTCGCTTCGTCGAACACGGGAAAAGGGAAGAGTTGCTTGAGTCCTGTGGCCTTGGCCTCAAATCGATAGTCAAACAGGCCCTTGAGCTCCTTGGGCAAGAAGGAACGTCTTGACAAGCTCATGGTGCAAAGGGGCCTTGTCCCTTCCCGTGAGAAGGCCCAGGCCATCATCATGGCGGGGATGGTGAGGGTTGACGGGCAACCAGCCCGCAAACCCGGACAGATGGTGAAGGAAGACGTCACGATAGAGGTCCTGGGTGATCCCATCCCCTATGTAAGCCGCGGGGGTATGAAGCTTGAGGCGGCCCTTGATCGGTTTTCCGTCCCGGTCAGGGGAAAGGTCTGCATGGATGTCGGCGCCTCCACCGGTGGCTTCACCGATTGTCTCCTTCAGCGGGGGGCGGAGAGGGTATATGCCGTGGATGTGGGCTGGGGACAGCTGCACTGGAAGTTGAGGAGGGATCCGCGGGTGGTGGTCCTGGAAAGGAGAAACATACGGTATTTGCCGAAAGAGGAAATTCCGGAGGAGATAGATCTGGCCACCATTGACACGTCTTTCATCTCCCTGAAATTGGTGATCCCGGCGGTCCTCAAGTTCTTGAAGGATCGGGCCGAAATCCTCGCCCTCATAAAGCCCCAGTTTGAGGTCGGAAAGGGAGAGGTCGAAAGGGGAGGCGTGGTGAGGGATCCACAGAAGCACAGGAGGGTCATACGGGAGATCTGGGAATTCGTCCGGTCGCTGGGTTTGAGCCCGCAGGGCGTAATGGAATCGCCCCTTCTTGGACCGAAGGGGAACAAAGAGTTTTTCATCTATATCAAGAAGGATGGGTAAACCAAGGGATCCCAAACCGGCCAAACTCATCTCGAGCCTGATAAGCTCCTCGGATGACCTCATCCATTTTGCCCTCGAGATCATGGGCGAGCGCCTGGGGGAGATCGATTTCAAAAGCCCTCCCCTGCCCTTCCACTGGACCACTTACTATGACAGGGAGATGGGCAAGGGCCTGATGAGGAGGCTCGTCTCCTTCCGGGAACTCGTGCCCAGGGAGGAACTGGTCAGGATAAAGCTCTGGACCAATCGACTGGAAGAGCTCTTCAGCCAGAACGGGAAACGCCGATTGAACGTGGACCCCGGATACATCACCCAGCATCACCTTATCCTTGCCACCACAAAGGAGGCGCCTCACAGGCCCTATTTGGGAGAGGGTATTTACGCCGACTTAACCTTGATTTACCGGTATGGTAAATTCGAGCCACTGCGGTGGACTTACCCCGACTATGCATCCGAGGAAATGAGGGAGATGCTCGAAGGGATAAGGCGCACTTATTTGGGCCAGTTGAGGAGGCGGGGATGATCAGATCCATGACCGGATACGGGAAGGCCGAAGGAAAGACCTCCCTTGGGACCATCAGGGTCGAGATACGATCGCTGAATCACAGATTCCTGGAGTTGAACGTTAGATTGCCCCGCCAATTTTCGCCCTTCGAGTTAAGGGTAAGGGAAATGGTCAGGGAATACATCGCCAGGGGTAAGGTCGATTTGACCCTGCGCCTTGACCGCACCGACCAAAGGCTTCCCCTGTCCCTCGGGGTGGATTGGGACTTGGCCGCCTCATATGTGGCCATCCTCAGGGAGGCGAAGGCCCGTTTTGATCTTTCGGGTGAACCATCCCTGGACCACCTGATCCGCTTGGGGTTCATCTCCCTTGAGGAAATGGAGGTGGAGGAAGGGGTCTGGGAGGAGATGGAGCCCATATTGCGAAGGGCCTTAAAGGAACTTCTCGGAAGCCGCCTCCGCGAGGGAGAGGCCATCTGTCGGGATATGGTGGGACGACTAGAGATCCTCGATGACACGATCAGACAGATGGAATCCATGGCCCAACGGATCCCTGAGGCTTACAGGGAGAGGCTCCTTAATCGCATCAGAAGGCTCACCGAGGGGGTGGAACTGGACAGGGAGAGGCTCGAACAGGAAGTGGCATACATGGCCGACAAGGCTGATATAACCGAAGAATTGGTGAGGCTGAAGAGCCACATTCAGGCCTTCAGGGATCAGCTGCAAAAGGAGGAACCCGTGGGCAGGGCCTTGGAATTCCTGCTGCAGGAGATGAATCGCGAGGCCAACACCATCGCCTCCAAGAGTCCCGACCTTGCAATTGTACAGGGGGCTATCAGGGTGAAGGAGGAGGTCGAAAAGCTGAGGGAACAAGCCCAGAATGTGGAGTGAGGGATGGAGGGCAAGGGAATCGTTTTTGTCATTTCCGCTCCCTCCGGGGCCGGAAAAACCACACTGATAAGGGAGATACTCAGGAGGATATCAGGGCTGTCATATTCGATCTCTTACACCACCAGGCCCCCAAGACCAGGGGAGGTCGACGGAAAGGATTACCATTTCGTGACCGAAGAGGAGTTCATGGAGATGGCGCGCGAGGGGAAGTTTGTCGAATGGGCACGCGTACACGGTGCTCTCTACGGAACCCCCAAGGAGAACCTTTATCCCGAGCCCGGGACCGATGTACTCCTTGATATCGACCCACAAGGGGCAAAGCAAGTCAAGGAACTCAGGCCAGATGCGGTGTTGATCTTTATTGTTCCCCCCTCAATGGACGAACTTGAAAGGCGTTTAAGGGAGAGGAAAAAGGATTCGGAAGAGGATATCCGCAGGCGTCTCTCCAATGCCCGTAAGGAGCTTGATCAAGTTGGGCTTTACGATTATATTGTGGTAAACGATGAATTGGAAAATGCTTTACAGTACCTTTCAAGCATAATCTTGGCAGAAAGGTGCAAAACCGAGAGGGTTCTTAAGGAGGGAATCAGATGGCGCGTATAACTGTTGAAGATTGTCTGAGACAAGTTAAGAGCCGTTTTGGCCTGGCTGTGGTAGCTGCAAAAAGGGCAAAAATGCTTTTGCAGGGGGCACCTCCCTTTGTCAAGTGCGACAACAAAGCGATTGTCACCGCCCTGCGTGAGATCGCGGCAAGCAAGGTCCTTCCCATATCGAAGGAGGAAAAGGCTCAGCTTGAGGAAGCGAAGGTGAAGATGCTTGAGGCCGCCGAGAAGGAGATCGGTGAGCAGGTATATGAACCTCCCGAGCTCGTTTATGAGCCCGAGGAGGGTCAAATCTTAGAGGAGGGTGGAGATGAGGGTAGGGATTAATGGCTTCGGCAGGATCGGCAGATTGGTCCTCAGGGCTGCGGTGCTTAAAGGGGCCGATGATATCGAGTTTGTAGCCGTGAACGACATAACCGATGCCAGGGTCCTGGGGCATTTGTTGAAATACGATTCGGTACACGGTCGTTTTCCCGCGGAAGTGGAGGTCAGCGATGATAGCCTGATCGTTGGAGGACGGCGGATCAAGGTGTTGAGTGTGAGGGACCCCGGGGAGCTGCCTTGGCGGGATCTGGGGGTGGAGGTGGTGGTGGAATCAACGGGGCTGTTTACGCAGCGCGAGAAGGCCTCCCTGCATCTGCAGGCGGGGGCAAAGAAGGTCGTGATTTCTGCCCCTGCGAAAAATCCGGATATAACGGTAGTTCTTGGCGTAAATCACGAAAAGTACGATCCCTCTTCCCACCATATCATTTCCAATGCTTCCTGCACCACCAACTGCCTTGCACCAGTGGTCAAGGTCCTGCACGACAACTTCGGAATAAAGCGGGGATTGATGACCACCGTTCATGCCTACACCAACGATCAGAGGATCCTCGATCTGACCCATCGGGATCTGAGAAGGGCAAGGGCTGCTGCCCTTTCCATGATTCCCACCACGACGGGAGCGGCCGTGGCCATAGGCGAGGTGATACCGGAACTCAAGGGGAAGCTTAACGGGATGGCCATAAGGGTCCCCACTCCCAACGTATCGCTTGTGGATTTTGTGGCGGAGTTGGACAAGGGGGCAACCGTCGAAGAGGTCAACAGGGCCTTCAAGGAGGCAGCGGAGGGGACGCTTAAGGGAATACTGGGCTATACAGAAGAACCCCTCGTTTCGGTAGATTTCAATGGCAACAGCCTTTCGGCCGTGGTGGATGGCTTGAGCACCATGGTTATCGACAAGATGGTGAAGGTATTGGCCTGGTATGACAACGAGATGGGTTACTCCACAAGGATCGTCGAACTCCTTCAATACATCGCCAAAAAGGGGGTATAAGGGATGCCCATACGGTGCATCGACGAATTGCCCATCGAGGGGAAGAGGATATTTCTGAGGGTGGATTTCAATGTCCCCATCAGAGATGGGCAGGTCAAGGACCCGACCAGGATAAAGGCCGCCCTTCCCACAATCCAGTATGCCCTGAAGAAGAAAGCCCGGTTAATCATCGCCTCTCATCTCGGCCGTCCCAAAGGGAAGGTGGTCCCCGAGCTGAGCTTGAAACCTGTGGCCGATGTCCTGGGAGGATTGTTGGGGGGTACCGTCAAGATGGCCCCCGACTGCATCGGTCCCCAGGTTGGGGAACTCGCCGGTGGTCTCGGTGAAGGAGAGGTCCTTTTGCTCGAGAATTTGAGGTTTCATCCCGAGGAGGAGAAGAACGACCCTGAGTTTGCGAAGGCGCTGGCGAAGCTTGCCGAAGTTTACGTTAATGATGCCTTCGGGGCGGCTCACAGGGCCCATGCCTCCATTGAGGCCATAACCCACTTTATTGAGGTCACCGGCTGCGGTTTCCTCATGAAGAGGGAGTTGGAGGCCCTCGGCAGGCTTTTGAAGGATCCTCCGAGGCCCTTTGTCGCCGTGTTGGGCGGTGCGAAGGTGTCGGACAAGGTCGGTGTCATAAGGAATTTCCTCGACAAGCTGGATGCCCTCCTCATAGGAGGGGGGATGGCTTACACCTTCCTCAAGTCCCTGGGATATGAGGTGGGAAGGTCGCTTCTGGAGGAAGAGAAGCTTCAGGAGGCCAGGGATATCCTGGAGGAGGCTGAGAGGAAGGGGGTCAGGGTCCTCCTTCCTTCGGATCACCGTGTGGTAAAGGAGATAAGGGAGGGAGAAGAGGTGCTTACGGTGACCAACCAGCAGTTCCCTCCCGATATGATGGGGGTGGATATAGGCCCTCGCACCGTTGAGGAATTCACCGGAGAGATCTCGAGGGCAAAGGCCGTGCTGTGGAATGGTCCGATGGGAATCTTCGAGCAGGAAGCCTTTGCCGAAGGGACCAGGCGCATCGCTGAGGCCATAGCCTCCTCTGGGGCAATGAGTGTCGTTGGAGGCGGGGATACCGTCAGTGCAGTAAACCTCTTTGGGCTTTCCCAGAAGATGACCCACGTTTCCACCGGTGGAGGTGCCACTCTCGAGTTCCTCGAGGGAAGGGAGCTGCCGGGGGTAAAGGCACTGGACAGATAGGAGGGTGGAAATGAGGACCCCTATGATCGCGGGAAATTGGAAGATGCACAAGGGCCCTTCCGAGGCCAGGACCTTTGCTTTGGATTTGGCCGGGTCCCTCGGGAGGGTAAGGGATGTGGAGGTGGTCGTCGCACCTCCTTTTGTCTCCCTCGTTCCCGTCCGGGAGGCCATCGAGGGTTCGCCGATTAAGCTCTGTGCACAGGATGTCTTCTGGGAGAACGAAGGGGCCTTCACCGGCGAGATCTCTCCCCTCATGCTCAAGGATTGCGGTTGTACTTACGTGATCATAGGCCATTCGGAGAGGCGCACATATTTCGGGGAAACCGACGAGACGGTCAACAGGAAGATCCGGGCTGCCTTGAAAGCGGGTTTGAAGGCCATCGTGTGTGTTGGAGAGCGGCTTGAGGAACGTGA
>QMLA01000050.1 GCA_003646585.1 Deltaproteobacteria bacterium
CCTTAAATCGTGATATACTTTACCCACGGCTGCCCTCCCATCCCCTGAGGGGTTTGATTTGTCGATCCCAGGGTATCCCAACCCTGCGGCACACCTCAAGGATGAGGTGGGCAGCCTCTGCTCTCCCCAACCCTCCTTCCCCAGGGTGGTACCTATGTCCATACCCATGCACCCATCGAGCCCGACACGCAGTTGACTGCTTCGGATCTCATATGGTAAAAGGTCTTTGAGATATTCTTCACAAATTGAGACAGGAGGTGATGAAATGGAGATTTTGGTGTGTCTCAAGCAGGTGCCAGATACTGAGGCGGACATAAGGCCCACCTCGGATATGGCGGCCATAGATTACGCAGGGGTGAAGTTCATCGTGAACGTCTACGATGAATATGCGGTGGAGGAAGCCTTAAGGCTTAAGGAGAAGGTGGGCGGGAAAGTGACCATCGTTTGTCTTGGGCCTGACAGGGCAGTGGAGGCCATAAGAACGGCCTTGGCCATGGGGGCCGATGAGGCCGTCCATCTGAACGACCCGGCGCTTCTGGAAGGCGACGCCTACACGACTGCCCTTGCCCTGGCCAAGGTCATTCAGGGTATGGCTTATGATGTAATCTTCTGCGGGAAGCAGGCCATTGACGATGATCTGGCCCAGGTGCCGAGCATTTTGGGGGAGATGCTGGGGATTCCCACGGTCACCAATGTTCAGAAGTTCGAGCTGGTGGGGGATAAAAAGGCCAAAGTTCACAGGCAGGTGGAGGGGGGGCTGGACGTGATAGAGCTCCAGCTCCCCGCCATCTTTACTGCGACCAAGGGGTTGAACGAACCCCGCTATCCCTCCCTGCCTGGCATTATGAAGGCGAAAAAGAAGCCCCTTAAAGCCCTTTCGCTGTCCGATCTCGGCCTGAGCGAGGATCAGGTGGGTTCCAAGGGGGCCCTGATGAAGGTGGTCAAGTATTCCCTGCCACCCATGAGGCAGGCCGGAAAGATCGTGGATGGGGAAACGCCCGAGGAGAAGGCAGCCAAGTTGGTCAAACTCCTGAGGGAAGAGGCGAAGGTAATTTAGGGAGGAGGTGCAAGATGGCGGGAGTGTGGGTCTATGCCGAGGTCAAGGATGGGAAGGTAAAAAAGGTGACCTATGAGATGCTGGGGGCCGCCAAGGCCATGGCCCAAAAGAAGGAGGAACCTCTCTGTGCCGTGATGATAGGAAAGGACATCTCATCGCTGGCCCCTGAACTTGGTGCCTATGGGGCCGAGAGGGTTTTCGTGGTGGAGGGGGATGCCTTTGAGCGCTACACCACCGGGGCCTACACCAAGGCGGTCTGCGAACTGGTAAAGCAACATCAACCTTCCATAATCCTCTTTGGGGCCACCATCAACGGCAAGGACCTCTCAGCACGAGTGGCTGGAAGGCTCGGGGTGGGGTTGGCCACCGATTGTACGGAGATCGGGCTCGATGATCAGGGCAACCTCAAGGTGAAGAGACCGATGTTTGCAGGCAAGGTCTATGCCGAGGTGGTCTTTTCCGACCGCAAGCCCCAGATGGCCTCAGTGCGTCCCAATGCCCTTGGGGTGCCCGAAGCCGATCCTTCCCGCAAGGCGGAGGTGGAAAAGGTCGAGGTGAGCGTGAGTCCCGAGGAGATGGGGTATCAGGTGGTTGGTTTTGAGCAGGTCGGCGGCGGCAAGATCGACCTCACCGAGGCCGAGATCATCGTATCGGGTGGGCGCGGTATGAAGGGGGCGGAGAACTTCAAGATGCTGGAGGAGCTGGCGGATCTGCTGGGAGGTGCGGTAGGAGCCTCAAGGGCCGCCGTGGATGCGGGCTGGAGGCCACAATCGGATCAGGTGGGCCAAAGCGGCAAGGTGGTGAGTCCCAACCTTTACATCGCCTGTGGCATCTCCGGGGCCATCCAGCACTTGGCCGGGATGGGTACCTCCAAGATCATCGTCGCGATCAACAAGGACCCCGAGGCCCCCATCTTCAAGAAGGCGGACTATGGGGTCGTCGATGACCTCTTTAAGGTGGTGCCGGCCCTCATCGAGGAGATAAAGAAGCTCAAGGCCCAAAGTTAGCACCTACAAGGGCCCGGGTTCACCGGGCCCTTCTCGATCAAACAAGAAGGAGGGAGGAAGGTGGAGGTTGCAAGGGAGCTCTTCTGGAATGTAGGTCGGGCGGGAAATCTCGCATACCTGATCATGGGCATCGCCGTCCTCATTTTCATCTATGCCCTCTATGAGCGCATCATGATGTGGCGGAGAGGAGGACCCGAGAGGCGCTGTGATAGAGCGGGAGAAAGGCTATGGGGAGTGATAACCAATGTGATTGGCCAGCTCAGGGTCTTACGGGAGACATATCCGGGGCTCATGCACGGCCTCCTCTTTTGGGGATTTTTGGTCCTCATGGTGGGGGCGGCCCTTGATGCCCTTGACCATTACAGCGGCCTCCATTTTCTGAAAGGGAGGGTCTATCTGGGTTTCTCCTTCATCACGGATCTGGCCGGACTCATGGCCCTTGTGGGGGCAGTTCTGGCCTTGGTGAGGCGTTATGTGATCAGGCCCCGGGCCCTCGACAACAAACCCGAGGACGCCTTCGTGTTGCTGCTGATCATAGGGGTCCTGGTCACAGGCTTTCTGGTGGAAGGAGCAAGGATCGCCGTGCAAGCTAAGGAGGCCCCTTGGGAAAGGTGGTCCTTTGTGGGGTGGACCGCAGCGGGGTGGTTTTTCGAACCGGGCGGAAGCCTTGGCTGGCATAAGGCCTTGTGGTGGATCCACCTCCTTTTGTCCTTCCTCTTTGTGGCCGTCATCGTCAACACGAAACTTCTGCACATCATCAGTGCGATCCTCAGCACCTATTTCAGGAACCTCAAACCCCAGGCCCTAAAGCCCATAGAGAACCTCGAGGAAGCCGAAACCTTCGGGGTGAACAGGATCGAGGAATTCACCTGGGTGGATCTCATGCAACTTGACGCCTGCATCCGCTGTGGGAGGTGCCAAGAAAACTGTCCCGCCTTCCTCACCGACAAACCCTTGAACCCCAAGGACGTAATCCAGGACCTCAAGGCCGCCTTCCTTGAGACCTCCCGGCCCTTCCTGCAGAGGTTGAGGAGTTGGGGGAGCGAGGATCAGCAAGGAAATGGTGAGGGAAGGCCCATTATCGGGGAGAGGATCTCAGAGGATGCCATCTGGTCATGTACAACCTGTGCCGCGTGTATCGAGCAGTGTCCGGTCTTCGTGGAGCAATTCCCCAAACTCATGGAAATGAGGCGTTACCTGACCCTGATGGAGAGTCGCTTCCCCCAAGAGCTCCAGACCGCCTTCAGGAACATGGAGAACAACTCCAACCCTTGGGGCATCGGGATGCACATGAGGGGCGACTGGGCCAAGGAGGCGGGAGTGAAGACGCTTTCAGAGGACAGCGATGTGGAGTTCCTGTTTTACGTGGGCTGTGCCGGCTCCTTTGATGACAGGAACAAGAAGGTCGCCCTGGCGGTCTCCCGGCTCCTTGAGGCAGCGGGGATAAAGTTCGGAATCCTGGGGGTGGAGGAGGGGTGCTGTGGTGATTCGGCCAGGCGTCTGGGAAACGAGTACCTCTATCAAATCATGGTCCAGCAGAACATCGAGACCATGAAAAAATACGGGGTCAAAAAGATAGTGACCATGTGTCCCCACTGCTACAATACCCTGAAGAACGAATACCCTCAGTTCGGAGGGGATTTCGAGGTCTACCATTACGTGGAGCTGCTTTCAGAACTCCTCGCCCAGGGGAGGCTCAAGCCTTCCAAGGCCCTTCAACTCGAGGTCACTTACCATGACAGCTGCTATCTGGGAAGATACAATGGTCTTTATGAAGAGCCGAGGAGGATCATAAAGGCCCTCAAGCCCAAAGCCATGAAGGAGATGGAGCGATCAAGGTCCCGCAGCTTCTGCTGTGGTGCAGGCGGTGGCAGGTTCTGGATGGAAGAACACCTCGGCCGGAGGATCAATCACGAGAGGATGGCGGATGTGGAGAGGACTGGAGCAAGGATGGTGATCACCTCCTGTCCCTTCTGTCTGACCATGTTGAGCGATGCCATCAAGGAGAAGGAACTTGAGGAGCGTTTTGAGGCCAAGGATCTCGCCGAACTGCTGAAGGAGGCAGTGGGTGTATGAACTTCGGGTAAGGGCCTGGTTTTCGGCAGCTCATAATCTCCGGCAGTACCGTGGCAAGTGCGAGGCCCTTCACGGGCACAATTACCGGGTGGAGGTGGCTGTGCGCGGGAAGGAGCTGGGTGCCGGGGGTATGCTCATGGACTTCGGGGATCTCAAGGCCATCCTCAGGGATATCCTAGGGAACTTCGATCACAGGTACCTCAATGAGGTGCCGCCCTTTGACGTCCAGGAGCCTTCCTGTGAGAACATAGCGCGATGGATCTCAGAAGAGGTCCAGAAGCGCCTTCCACCCGGTCTCAAGGTCTTTGAGGTAACGGTGTGGGAGTCCGAGGATACGGCCTCAAGTTTCCTCGCTGAGCCATGAAGGACGTCCAGAACGAAAGGGATCACCGCAACCAGGAGATCCAGAAAGTGGGGGTAAGGGGGGTGAGGTATCCCATCACGGTCCTGGACAAGGAGCAGGGGTATCAGCACACGGTGGCCACCGTCAACATGTACGTGGACCTCCCCCACCATTTCAAAGGCACCCATATGAGCCGCTTTGTGGAAATTCTCAACAAATACCGGGGTCAGATAGGGCTCAAGGAGCTGCGATCGATCCTGCAGGAGATGAAGCGGAGGCTCAGGGCCAAAAGCGCCTATGTGGAAATCGAGTTCCCCTATTTTATCGAGAAAGTGGCCCCTGTGACTGGCTCGCGGGGTTTCATGGAATATCTCTGCCGTTTCTATGCCTCGAGCAACCATTCGAAGATCGACCTCTGCGTCGAGGTGAATGTGCCTATCAGCACCGTCTGTCCCTGTTCCAAGGCGATAAGTGAGCATGGCGCCCACAACCAGAGGGGAGTCGTGAAGCTGAGGGTGAGGTTCAAAAAATTCATCTGGATCGAGGACCTGATAAGGCTTGTGGAGGAGTCGGTGAGTGCCGATCTTTACACCATCCTCAAAAGACCCGATGAGAAGTACGTGACCGAGAGGGCTTATGAGAATCCCATGTTCGTCGAGGATGTGGTGAGGGAGGTGGCCTTAAAGCTCAAGGCCGATCCCAATATAACCTGGTTTTCGGTGGAGGCGGAAAATTACGAATCCATCCACAACCACAACGCCTACGCCTACATAGAATGGACTAACCAAGCCCCAGAAGCTCCCTGAAGGGATCCTTCTCCTCCTTCTGGAGCCTTTGGGCCGCTTCCCATAACCTCTTGACCCAGCGAAGGAAATCCTTTTTGTCAGCAAAGGAAAGGACCAGGCGATATCGGTCCCCTTCAAAACCAGGGGGAGGAAGGAGGGATCCTTTGGGCAGATCAAGCTCCTTCTGCAATTCATCGAGGCGCCTCTCCGCTTCATGGAGATGGGGATAAAGCCTCCTTCTGAGCCACTGCCTCAGGACCTCGAGGCGTTCCCCAGGAGGTCTCTCGGCATCCTGTACGATCCCCTCGACCTCGGACAGTATCTCCTCAACCCCTACCCCCTCCCTCAGGCTCAGATCCCTCAAGGAGAGGAGGATCTCTCTGAGCTTGTTCTCCCCGGGTTTGAGGGCAAAAAGCAGGGGAGTGAGGGCCTCAAGTTCCTGCTGCTGGAAGGTCAAAAGGGGGCTTACCCCCGAAAGGGTGAGGCCCTTCTGCACTATATAGGCCTTTATCCCATCGGGGACCCTCAAAAGGGCCTTGAGCCTCATGAAGAGCTCCATCCTGGGACCGAGACCCATCAGGGGAAGCCACCGCCTGATTATCTCCTCCCTGGGCACCCCCTCCCTTTCGAGCTTGTCCACGCTTATTGCCCTCTCCACGAGGTTCAGACCCGAGGGAATGTTATGGGCTATGGCGACCTTCACAGCCCTTGAAGGGGGGAACTCTTTCCCCTTCACGATCCTCGCCCTGATCCCCTCCTCCCCCATGGCCTCAAGGGCCAGCAGGCGCTTCAAACCAGACACCACCTCGAGCCCCTCCTCCCCTTCCCTCAGCAGTACCTCGCAGATCTGTCCGACCTCCCTGAGGGATGCCACAAGGGGGTCGAGATCGGGAAGGAAGGAGGGGCTGTAGCGATCCCTGATCCCTATTTCACCCAGAGGGATCCTCAAGCCGCTCTCCCGAAGGCCGCCTTCCCCGGGAAGACCGCCACCTCACCGAGTTCCTCCTCGATCCTCAGGAGCTGGTTGTATTTGGCGATGCGGTCGGTCCTTGAGGCGGAGCCCGTCTTTATCTGGCCGGTGTTTAAGGCCACCGAGAGATCGGCGATGGTGGTGTCTTCGGTCTCACCGGAGCGATGGGAGATCACGGTCCTGTATCCCGCCCTCTTGGCCACCTCCACAGTGGCCATGGTCTCGCTGAGGGTCCCGATCTGGTTGGGCTTAATGAGGATGGCATTTGCCACCCCGAGGTCTATCCCCTTCCTGAGCCTTGTGGTATTGGTCACGAAAAGGTCATCGCCCACAAGCTGGACCCTCCCGGAGAGCCGCTCGGTGAGCCTCCTCCACCCTTCCCAATCTTCCTCCGCCAGGCCATCCTCGATGGAGCAGATGGGGTAGCGCTCAAGAAGCCCTTCGTAAAAATCGATGAGATCCTCGGAGGTCAATTCCCTCCCTTCGAGGATGTACCTGCCATCCCTGTAGAGCTCTGAGGCGGCGACATCCAAGGCGATGGCCACATCCTCTCCCGGTTCATACCCCGCGCGGCCAATGGCCTCAAGCAGCAGGCTCAATGCCTCCTCGGTCGAAGAGAGATGGGGGGCAAACCCCCCCTCATCCCCCACCGCGGTGCTGAGCCCCTTCTGCTTGAGGGTGGCCTTCAGGTGGTGGAAGACCTCAATGCCCATCCTCAGGGCCTCGGAAAACCTCTTTCCTCCCCAAGGGACGATCATAAATTCCTGCACATCGAGGTTGTTGTCGGCATGTTTTCCCCCATTTATGAAGTTCATGAGGGGGACTGGCATCTGGTGGGCAAAGGGCCCTCCGAGATACCTCCACAGGGGTATTCCTAGGAATTCGGCCGCAGCTTTGGCACAGGCAAGGGATACGCCCAGGATGGCATTGGCTCCGAGATTGGATTTGTCGGGGGTACCGTCAAGGTCTATGAGGATTCGGTCTATCAGGAGCTGATC
>QMLA01000051.1 GCA_003646585.1 Deltaproteobacteria bacterium
CACCCGCTATTACGTTCGCCTCAAGGAAGGCCCCCTGGTGAATTACCAGAGGCCATCAGTGGATGTCCTCTTCAGCTCGGTGGCCAAAGCAGCGGGCCCCAAGGCCATAGGCGTGATCATGACGGGGATGGGATCGGATGGGGCGAGGGGACTTTTGGAGATGAAAAGGGCGGGTGCGCGAACCATCGCCCAGGATGAATCCACCTCGGTGATCTTCGGGATGCCCAGGGAGGCCATAAAACTCGGGGCAGCCGATGAGGTGGTACCCCTCCAGGATATTCCCTCTCGGATTTTGGCCATCCTGCGGGAGATAGCCAAAAAAAACAGAAAGACTACTGAGCCTCCACCCCCTCCAACTTAAACCTCTTCAGAAGCTCCCTTATATGGGCCACCTGTGCTGAAAGCTCCTCGGCCGAGGAGGCATTCTCCTCGGCAGTGGCCGCTGTCTGCTGCACGATTTGATCTATCTGCTGAAGCACCGAGTTTATGTGCATCACACCCTGGGCCTGCTCGTTGGAGGCCGCAGCGATTTCGGCCATGAGTTCTGTCACCTGCTCTACACTTTCGGCTATGCGGTTGAAGGACTCCTGGGCCCTCTGGGCGATTTCAACCCCGTGCCTCGCCTTGGCAACCGCCCCTTCTATCAACTCGGCGGTCTCCCTGGCTGCCTGGGCACTGCGCCCTGCCAGATTCCGAACCTCCTCGGCTACAACAGCAAATCCCTTGCCATGTTTCCCCGCACGGGCCGCCTCAATGGCGGCATTCAAGGCCAAGAGGTTGGTCTGGAAGGCTATGTCGTCGATCACCTTTATGATCTTGGATATATTGGTGCTTGAGGCCTCAATCTCACCCATGGCCTTAACCATCTCGGCCATCTCCTTCTGCCCATCCTGGGCCGCTTCCCTTGCCGCCTGGGCAAGACGATTGGCATGGACGGCTTTCTCGGCATTTTGCTTCGCCTGAACCTCAATCTCACTGGCAGAGCCACTGATCTCCTGAACGGTGGAGGCCTGTTGGGCAGCCCCCTGGGCCAGGCTCTGAGCCGCAGAGGCCACCTGGGAAGCCCCTATGTTTACCTGGTCCACGGCCGTATGGATCTGGACCAAAAGCTGGTTCAGATCCTCCACCACCCTGTCAAAGGCCTTCCTTAAGGCATTGTCAGGGGGCATCCTGACCGTAAGATCCCCTTGCCCGACGCGGGAAAGCCATTCCCTTACCTCCTTCACGAAGCCCTGTATCCCCCCCAGAATCTGGTTCACATACCTTGCAAAATCCCCCCAGAAGCCTTTGAACTGGTCCTCCTTCATGGAGGTGAATTTCTTTTTCACCGTCAGGGTCACCACAACCCTCTCGAACTCCTGCTGGAAATCCCTCAGACGGCCGATCAGCCCTTCTACGCTCCGGGCCAGCCTCTGTAGATCCTCAGGGATTCCCTCTGGGAGACCTTCGGGCAGCTCCCCCTCAGCTATCCGCCCTATACACTCCGAGAGGATCCCAAGACCATGGAGGTCCTCCCCCTGACCGCGGACCTCCTCCATGACCTCGGTATGTTCCCCTTCTTTGGCCTCCTTGTGGAACCTGCCAAAAAGCCTCCCGAACATCGTCAACCTCCACTCACTTCATGATCTTATGGACATCCAGGAGGATCTTCACCCCATCGCCAACCTTGCCCAATCCCCTGACCATGCCGCCAAGTTCCTCCTCTCCTGCCGGAGGAGGCTCTATCTGGTTCTGGGCAATGTCAGTGACCTCGTTCACCCTATCCACGATGAGCCCGAGCAGATCTCCCTCTATGTTGACCACTATGATGCAGGTCCTCTCATCGTATTGCCGCTCCGGCATGCCCAAACGAAGCCTCATATCCACCACGGGGATTATCTTCCCCCTGAGGTTTATCACCCCCTTGACATAAGGGGGAACATCGGGAACAGGGGTTATCTTGTGCAATCCCACTATCTCCGAAATGTACTCGATGGCAATTCCGTAATCCTCATCCCCCACGCGGAAGGTGAGGTACTTTTCCTGCTGCACATCGTCAACGACCTCCTCTTCCCTCTTTTCGACTTCCTTATCCATCAACATGATCACCCTCCTTCCCTCGAGTTTTGGGAAATTTCATACCCTGCTCGTTCCATAATGCCCTGTACATCCAGGATCAGACAGACACCCCCATCCTCAAGGATAGTGCATCCGGACACCCCCCGGGGTCTCCCCAGGGCTTTCGGTAAGGGCTTGATCACAATGTCCCTCTGACCCAGGACCTCATCAACCAGAAGACAAAGGACCCTTTCATGCTGTTCGAGCAAAACGAGTATCCCCTCCTCAAGACCCTTGCCATTTTCAAAACCCAAAGCCTCTGAGAGGAAGAGGATGGGCAGAAGCCTCCCGTGATGCCTTATCACCTTCCCCCCTCCAGGGAGGGCGGTCACGCGATCCGAATCGGGGCAGAACAACTCCCTCACCGCATAAAGTGGAATCACATACCGCAATCCCCCCGCCTTTATCAGCAGCCCTTCGATGATGGCAAGGGTGAGGGGAAGGTGAAGGCCTATGATGGTCCCTTTGCCGGGGCTGCTCTTCACCTCGACCCATCCCCTGAGCTCCTCCACCTTCTTCTTGACCACATCCATCCCCACACCCCTCCCCGACACATCTGTGACCTCCTTGGCGGTCGAAAAACCGGGCAGAAAGATCAACCCATAAACTTCTTCGTCGGGGAGGGCATCCCCACCCTCTATGAGCCCTCGCTCCCTGGCCTTCTGCAGGATGGCATCTCGATCAAGGCCCCTGCCATCATCCTTCACCAGAACCACCACTTCGCCCCCTTCGTGTTTGGCCTCAAGCTCCACGATCCCCTTGCGGGGCTTCCCGATCCTTTCCCTCTCCTCCGGGGGCTCTATGCCGTGATCCACCGCATTTCGAACCAGGTGCACCAGGGGATCGGAAATGGCCTCAATCACGGTCTTATCGACCTCGGTCTCCTCACCCTTTAAAATCAGCTCCACCTCCTTCCCCGTGCGCTTCGCCGTGTCATGGACCACCCTCAGCATCCGCTTGAAAAGCCCCCCTATGGGGACCATCCTCAGGGACATGGCCAGGTCCTGAAGGGTTGAGGTTATGAGGTGAAGTTGGTGGGCGGCTTTTTCGAAGTTCTCGAGCTTCTGTCCCTCAAGGTCGGGGTTTCGCACGACCATCGTCTCGGCAATCACCAACTCCCCAATCAGATCGTTGAGCTCGTTGAGCTTCTCCAGATCGACCCTTATGTCGCTCTTTGCGACCTCTCGAGGGGGCTGGGAAGGACGGGGAGCAGGAGCTTCCTCTGCCCGTTCCCTTGGCCTCTGAGGAACAGGGGCCTCGGACATGGACCTCTTTATCTTCTCTATTATGGCTTCCGCTTCCCCTTCAAAGCCCTTGTCGGTGCCCTCCTGCTGAACATAAGACAGGATCTTCCTCACGAAGTCACACCCTTCCAGGATCACATCCACATGGCGGCCATCCAGCTGAAGACGCCCCTCCCTCAGGGCATTGAGCAGGTTCTCCGCCTCATGGGTGACGCGGGTTATGTTGTCAAGCCCCAAAAACGCAGAAGCCCCCTTCAGGGAATGAAAGAGCCTGAAGATGGCATTGAGGGTTTCGGGATCTACCGCACCCTGACTCTCGAAGCCCTTCTGGAGCTCGATGACATAGGGCTCCACCTCATCCAGCATCTCGACCGAATCCGAGACAAACCCCCTCAGCAGTTCAGGATCGATCATCCCTTTTCCTATCGGCAACAAAAGGTCGGGCTTTAGTCCTCTTCGGACTCATAGCCCAAGAAGGCCAGAAATTCCTTCAATACCCCCTCGTCGAGCTTCCCTTCCATCTCCGTCTGCATTATCTCCACAGCCCGCTCAGGAGTAAAGGGCGCTCGATAGGGTCTTATACCGCAGAGGGCCTCAAAAACATCGCAGACCTTTATGAGCCGCGAGAAGGGATGGATCTGGTCGCCCTTCAACCCCTTGGGATAACCGCTACCGTCCTGGGATTCGTGATGCTGTTCGACCACCTCCAGCACCAACTCGTCGGAGAAGCGCACTTCCTTCAACATCTGGGTGCTCCAGATCGGATGGCGCTTTATCTCCTCCCATTCATGGGGATCCAGACTCCCGGGCTTCTGAAGGATCTTCTGATCCACCCTTTCTTTTCCCAGGTCGTGAAAGAGGGCCGCCAGGGAGATCTTTTCCACTTCCTTAATGGGCATCCCCAAATGCAGGCTGAAGCTTGTCGCCAGAAAAAAGACATTGTTGGAGTGGAGATAGGTGGTGAAATCGTGCTCCATAAGCCCCATGAACTTCCTGTAAAGCTCGGGGACATCCGAAAGATATCTTATGGTATCCCTGACGAAAACCTTCGCGTTTTTAATGGCCACCTCATC
This sequence comes from Deltaproteobacteria bacterium, assembly GCA_003646585.1. Taxonomy (GTDB): domain Bacteria; phylum Desulfobacterota; class B13-G15; order B13-G15; family B13-G15; genus B73-G16. The sequence continues at coordinate 4,415 of QMLA01000051.1, forward strand.
CAGTTCCCGGAAGGCCCTCTCAAGCAACGATTCCGAAACCAGATAGAGGATCTTCGCCTTCCTCTCCACCTGATAGCAGGGGTCCTCCATTATGTGGGAAAGCCTGCCCTGAAGGTACTGGGGATAAAACTCGAAGGCCTCCACCTTGAGGTAGACTTTCTTGACCCCCATGTCCTTCCAGGCCCTGATCCTCTCCCTCGTTATGGGAAGCTCCCTTTTGCGGTAAAAGATGAACTTGTTGCCCTTTTTGATGTAAAAATCGGCATCAAAGAGGGGGTGCTCGTAAAAAAGGTCCTCAAGCAGTTCTATATCCAGGGCGATGTAATCCACATCGTCAAGCAGCCGGGAAACCCCCTTTCTCCTCGGCCACACCATCTGACACCTCGAATCAGAGCGAAAGCTGATAGGCTATATCTCCCTTGCCCAGGATCGAGATCCCCACAACTTCTTCCACCTCCCGCAACATCTTGGGCATGGGCTTTGTCACCGTTTCGGTCATCCCCACAACCTCATCCACCAGGATGCCCTCCTGCCGCTCCTTAAGCAACAGCACCTTCCTGCCCCCTAAATCGTCCCCTCCGTCCATGAGTGAGCGTAGACTCACCACGGGAATGACCTCACCCCTGTGGACCATGAAAGGCCTGTTGCCGATTCGCTGAAAATCAGGCCTGTTCACCACCTCCTTCAGCTGTTCGACGGGCAGGGAGAACAGAAACTGCCCGCTTCTGACAATGAGGACCTTGCGAACTGCAAGGGTCAGGGGCAAAAGCAACCTCACCAGCGTCCCCTGCCCCCGCCTCGAGCTGACCCTGACCCTCCCCCCCAGGGACTCAATCGAAGAAACCACAACATCCATCCCCACACCCCTTCCAGAAAGTTCTGTGGCCTCGTCCTTAGTCGAAAACCCGGGAAGCATTATCAGGGATATGACCTCCTCATCGCTCAACCTCATCACCTCCTCCTCGGACCGCAAACCCCTCTCAACCGCCTTGAGCCTCACCAGATCCGGATCGATCCCCCTGCCATCATCCTCCACCTCAATGGCAATCCCCTCCGCGGTATAAAAGGCCCTGAGGGTAAGCCTGCCCGCCTCAGGCTTACCCTGCGAAAGCCTCTCTTCAGGAGGCTCTATGCCATGGTCGAGGCTGTTCCTTATGAGATGGATTAAGGGATCTCCGAGGCGATCAAGCATCATCTTGTCAATCTTTGTGTCTTCACCCGAGATCTCAAACTGGACCTTTTTCCCCAGAGCTTTCGAGATATCCCTCACCACCTTCGGGAAACGCTGAAAGAGCATGTGAAGGGGAACCATCCTCATATCCATAGCAGTGCGCTGCAATTCCCCCACCAATCTCGAATACCTCTGGACCTGCTCCCGCAGCTCCTTAGTATAACTTCCATTGCTCTGTTGCACAAACCATTTCAGCCACTCTCTGAAGGCCGTAAGTTCTCCCACAAGGCTCATCAGTTTGTTGATCTGATCCTGAGTGACCCGGATGGAGGACTCAAGCTGGAGGGACTCCACCTTGGCCACCTTCACTGAGGTCCTTGCTACTTTGGGGGACTCCAGTTCCTTAAGGATTTGGTTGGCTATGGCCTTAAAATCCGAAGGATCCTTTATCCTCTGTAAAAGCTCGGAGATCCTCCCCTGCTTCAGCTTCTCGGCCGATGTTCGGAGGGTTTCCATCGCCCTCCCGAAGAAATCTTTCTCTTCGGAAGAGAGGGACCGTTTGCTCGCCAGCTCATCAAGCAGCGGACCATACTGGGAGAATATCTCCCTGAAGGCTTTGAGATCCTCATCCCCTGGTCCGGATACCGCCAGCTGTGGGGATTCCGTCGGGGAAGGGCCGGAAAGCCTCCCGAGGAGTTCCTCAAATCCCCCCCTCGGTTGCCTGCCCTCCTTAAAGGCCCCAAAGCACTCCCTCATGGCATCCAGGGCCTCAAACAGCACATCGACCTCCCCTTCGGTGAGCCCAACCTGGGCATCCCTTGCCCTGGCGAGGATCGTCTCGGAACGGTGGGCTATATCCTTTAAAAGTTCAAGGGTCCTGTTGGGCCCAAAGGATAGAAGAAGCCCGGTGTTCCCTTTAATGGTGTGAAAACCCCTGAAGAGACGGTTGATGATCTCAAGATCTTCTGGTTGTTGCTCCAGCTGGACCAGTTCGGTCTCTATGGTATCCAGGTGCTCTGCGGTCTCAGCCAGATAATCCGCGAGGACCTGCTCGGGTATCTCCTCGGACCTCGCCTCCCCATGCCCCTTGGAGGAACCCGCAGCAACGATCGTCTCTATTTCCACGCCATCCTCCAGGATAAACTCGAGCAATCCCCTGAGGGTATCCTCGGATTCCTCGGTCGCCAAAAGGGCCTCTGCCACCCAGCGACAGTCATCGGGGACCTCATCACCATCGGGGAGCTTCTCCTCCTTCACCTGAAGCACAAGCTCCCCCAAGGCCTTCAGGTCCTCGAGGGCAGGCCGCCCCAACCCTCGGAGGTAGGGGACGCCGCGGCGACCTCCGGGGGCGTTGCCCTCTATCATGTAGAGGGGGTTACCCCTGAGAGCCGTTCTTTCGCTTCCAGCGACCTGAGGGGGTTAGAGGAGTTCGATGTGGAGCGTCGTGACCTCGATGAGGTGATCTCAGGGCTCTCCGTTGAGGTGGGGGACCCGGCTGTCTGCCTCGGCTGTCCCCACTGTAGCCTCAGGGAGGTTGAGGAGGTCGCGAGGATGCTGGAGGGGAGGCGGCTGAGTAGGAGGCTCTGGGTCTTCACCTCGAGGGGGGTCTACACCGAGGCCGAGAGGCTGGGCC
>QMLA01000052.1 GCA_003646585.1 Deltaproteobacteria bacterium
CATTGGGATTTGGTGATGGTTGATGAAGCACACAAAATGTCTGCATATAGATATGGTGATAAAATTTCAAAAACCCAGCGATATAAACTGGGAGAAGTCTTATCCAAATTGTCAAACCATCTTGTTTTTCTAACTGCAACACCGCATAAAGGAGACCCTGAAAACTTTAGATTGTTTTTGGATCTCCTTATGCCAGGATTTTTTGTATCTCCTGAAATGGTGGAGGAATCTCTGAAAAACAAAGATAATCCCCTGTTCATAAGAAGGCTAAAAGAAGATCTTAAAGACTTTGAAGGAAAACCTATCTTCACAAGAAGATTCCCAATAACGATAAAATTTTATCTATCAGAGGCTGAGAAGGAATTGTATAATGAAGTTTCACGTTACGTAATTGAACAATACAACAGGGCACTGCAGTCGGATAAAAGAAGGAATGTTGCGTTTGCGCTTATGATTCTTCAGAGAAGAATGGCATCAAGCACATACGCTCTTTTAAAATCATTGAAAAGAAGAAAAGATAAACTGGAGAAAATACTAAAAGGTGAGGAAAAACAAAAAGACCTGTCTGCCTTGGCACAGGTAGGAATATCCTTTGAGTATGAAGAAATAGAGGATCTTGAAGAGAGTGAAAGATGGAGAAAAGAAGAGGAATGGGAATCAGTTACTGTAGCTAAGGACCCAGAAGAATTAAGGCGTGAAATAGAAACACTCAATAAACTCATTGAAAAAGCGAAGAAAATAATAAACAGTGAAGAAGAGGTAAAGCTCGGAGAGCTCAAAAAGGCAATTGAGGAGGGGTTTAAGAAAATCAAGGAGATGAAAGGTAATCCAAAGATCCTGATATTTACCGAATCAAAAGACACTCTCGAATACCTTGTAAAAAAGATAAGAACCCAGGGTTATAGAGTTAACTACATCCATGGTGGAATGAGCATAGATGAGAGGATAAGGGCGGAGAAGATATTCAGGGATGAGACCGATGTGTTGGTAGCCACCGAGGCTGCAGGAGAGGGAATAAACCTTCAGTTCTGCCATATCATGATAAATTACGATATTCCATGGAATCCCAATCGCTTGGAGCAGAGAATGGGAAGAATCCATAGATACGGACAGCAGAAGGATGTTTATATTTTCAACCTCGTAGCAGAGGACACAAGAGAAGGGAAGGTTCTGGCCAAACTTTTTGATAAACTTGAAGAGATTAGAGAAAAGCTTGGAAGTGACAGAGTATTTGATGTTATTGGTGAGGTGTTTGAAGGTAAGAATCTGTATCAGCTGATCCTTGATGCCGTAACAAATGCAAAAAGCATGGATGAAATTTTAAAAGAGCTGGATATTGAGCCAGACGAGGAGTATGTAGCAAGGATAAAAGAAGCACTGGGTGAAAGCTTAGCAACCAGGTTTATTGATTACACCAGAATAAAAAAGATGGCTGAAAGAGCTAAGGAATATCGGCTCATTCCGGAATATGTGGAGGAGTTCTTTAAGAAGGCATTTGCTAAAGCTGGAGGAAAATTCAGGGAAATTAAAGGAGGTTTTATAGCCATAGACTCCGTGCCCTATGAAATAAGGAAGATTGCAGAGAGTGTTGAATTTAAGAACAGATATGGTGTGGCGATGAAAAAATATCCTAAGGCAACATTTGATAAAGATGTTGCCTTTAAGAATCCTGATGCAGAGTTCATATCATTTGGACATCCGCTTTTTGAAGCCCTTTTAGAGTGGGTTGTCAAAGATTTTGGAGAAGAAGCAAAAAGAGGTGCTATTTTCAAAGATCCTTCTGGGAAGCTGAATGGTTATATATGGTTCTACATAGGAGAGGTGAAAGATGGTAAAGGCGAGGTTGCGGGTAGAAAGATTCTGGCAATTTATGATGACGGAAATAGCTTAAGGGAGATAAACCCTGCAATTTTATGGGACCTCTCACCCTGTAATGATACGCGCGGTAGCTTTGATGAGGTGTCTGACAAAGATAAGTTGTTGCCTTTCTCGATAGATGCTGTGGAGAGATATAAGGAGGAAATTGCTAAAGAGAGGAACAGGCAGGCGGAAATAAAAAGAAAGTATGGACTAAAGTCTCTTGATTATCTCATTGGAAAACTCGATGCTGATCTTGTGGAGCTTTACGAAAGGCAGGAGAGAGGAGAAAAAGTGGATCTGCCAATTAGAAATAAGGAAGAGCAAAAGAAGAGGTATGAGGAGGCAAGAAAAAGCCTTGAAAAAGAGATAGAACTGGAGCAGAGCCTCTCAATATCCATGCCGGAGCTTTTGACCGTTATCAGGGTAATTCCTGAGAGGAATGAAATGAGTGAGGATGAGGAAATTGAGAGAATAGGAATGGAAATAGCAATGGAATACGAAAGACTGCATGGCAGAGAGCCAGAGGATGTTTCAAAGGAAAACCTTGGTTTTGATATTCGCTCAAAGGGTGAAGATGAGATAAGATATATAGAAGTCAAGACGAGGGCTAAAGAAGGCGATGTTGCTCTTACTCCAAATGAGTGGTTCAAGGCAAAAAGGTTCAAAAAGCAGTACTGGCTTTATGTTGTGGCAAATGCAGCAACGAATCCAACGCTAAACATTATAAACAATCCGGCAGAGAACCTGGAGCCACAAGAAAAAGTTGAAGTTGTGAGATTCGTTGTTCCTGTGGGAGAGTGGAAGGACAAGAAACAGGAGATGTGGATAAAATGAAAGATAAACGCTTCATAGAGGTTAGTTTCCCTGTTAAGGAAGTAAGCGAGATTTCTGCAAAGGAGAAAAACATAAGGCATGGACACATTTCAACTCTGCATATATGGTGGGCTCGCCGCCCTCTTGCATCCTCAAAGGCAACGAACTCTGCTGCACTTATTTCTGCCCCTGAAGACGCTGGGCAGTGGAATAAAACACGGCAATTCATAATAGAGCTTGCGAAGTGGGAGAATTCGCTCAATCCTCGTGTTATTGAGAAGGTTAGAAGAGATATTTTGAATGCCAATGGAGGAAAAGCCCCAAGAATACTTGATCCCTTTGCTGGCGGAGGTTCTATACCTCTGGAGGCATTGAGGCTGGGATGTGAGGCGCATGCGATAGAATACAACCCTGTTGCAGTCCTCATCTTAAAATGCACCCTTGAGTATCCTCAAAAATATGGAAAACCTGTAAAGAAAAAGGTAAAAGATGACTTTGGCCTAATCTCAGAGATAGAAGCAAATCCTCTGTTCGAAGATGTAAAAAAATGGGGGAATTGGATTCTGGAGAAGGCGAAGAAGGAAATCGGTAGATTTTATCCGAATGAGGAGGATGGTTCTGTTCCTGTGGGCTATATCTGGGCTCGCACAATCCCCTGCCAGAACCCTTCATGTGGGGCTGAAATTCCTTTGATGCGTCAGTTCTGGCTGGCGAAAAAGAAAAACAAAAAAGTTGCCCTGTATCCCTATGTTAAGGGAAAAGAGGTAAAGTTCAAGATCGTTGGAGATGGCTACGAAAAAATGCCTTCAGACTTTGACCCCTCAAAAGGAACGGTTTCAAGAGCAATAGCAACATGCCTTGTTTGCGGCTATACCATTGAGGCAAACACGACAAGAAAACTCTTTCAAGAAGGAAAAGCAGGGCAGAGAATGGTTGCTGTTGTTCTGCACAAGCCCGGAACAACAGGAAAAAGATACAGGCTGGCAACGGAGGAGGATTTGGAGATTTTTAAGGAAGCGGAGAAGTATATGGAGGAGAAAAGACAGAAACTGATGGAGAAGTGGAGAATTGACCCTGTGCCGGATGAGGAATTGCCACCAAAAGAAACTCTGGGTTTCCGTGTTCAGAGATATGGTATGTTAAAATGGGGCGATCTTTTCAACTCCCGCCAGAAACTTGCGCTTATTACATTCACGGAAAAGGTGAGGCTCGCATATAAGAAAATGATGGAAGAGGGCTATGACAAGGAGTATGCGAAGGCGGTGGTGAGTTATTTGGGGTTGGCGTTGGACATGCTTGCTGCTTTTACTAATGTTTTAGCAAGATGGGAAAATACTTCTGAAGCAATTAAACAATTATACTCCAGACAAGCATTACCTATGTTGTGGGATTTTGTAGAAGCAAATCCCTTTAGTGGTTCTTCAGGGAGTTCTGTTGCCGGGCAGGAATACTATCTAAAAGTCCTCTCCCACCTCTCCCAGATTCCACCTGTAGAACACAAGGAGGAGGAGGGGTGAAAAACTTGGAGGAGATTAAAAGAAGGCTTGTGGAATTGCGGGAAATAATAAAAGAGAGATATAAAGCGGAGGTCATAGGTATTTTGGCTCTTATGTTCACGGTGAACAGAAAGAAGGGAGCGACCTTGATGTGCTTGTGAAGTTTTACAAAGGAGCTACGCTGTTTGAACTTGTGGGGCTTTCCATCTTTCTTGAAGAAGAGCTTGGCGTTAAAGTTGATGTGGTGCCCTATGACGCGGTAAGGGAAGAGATCAGGAAAAGGGTTTTAAAAAATTTGAAGGGAGAGGGATGAGAAAACTCGTAATCCCAAAAGTTACTCAAGCTTCTGCAACCAAACTTCCATATCCTGACAACTACTTTGATGCGGTTTTCACAGATCCGCCTTACTATGACAATGTGCCCTATTCCTACCTCTCAGACTTTTTCTATGTATGGCTTAAGAGGAGCATTGGCGACCTTTATCCAGAATTTTTTATGACTCCGCTGACGCCAAAATCAAAAGAAATAGTGGCTTATTCACACCAAGAAGGTGGGTTTGAGGCGGGCAAAAGATACTTTGAAGAAATGCTCAAAAAAGCTTTTAAGGAAATTGCAAGGGTTTTAAAACCAAACGGCATAGCAACAATCGTCTATACTCACAAATCAACTTCTGGCTGGGAAACGCTTATAAACTCGCTTCTGGAATCAGATCTCGTTGTTACCGCTTCCTGGCCTATTGACACCGAGATGAAGGCAAGGCTGAGAGCAAAGGAATCCGCCGCATTAGCCTCCTCAATCTACTTTGTCTGCCGTAAAATGGAAAGAAAGGAAACTGGCTGGCTCAACGAGGTAAAAGAAAAGATAAAAAACCACATCCATAAAAAACTGGAATCGCTGTGGGAAGAAGGTGTAAGTGGTGCGGATTACTTTGTTGCTGCCATTGGCTCTGCTATAGAAATATTCGGAAAATACAAAAAAGTTATGGATTATGAGGGAAATGAAATAAATGCAAGCAAACTCCTTGAGTATGTGCGCGAGATAGTAACAGATTATGCTGTTAAACAGATACTTCACAATGGGATTGCAGAACAGCTGTCTCCACTAACAAGATTTTACCTTCTCTGGCGATGGACATACGCAGAGGCAAGGGTGCACTTTGACGATGCGAGAAAACTTGCACAATCAACAGGCGTTAATTTAGAAAAAGAGTGGAATAAAGGTTTAATAAAAAAGGAGAAGGAATTCATAAGGGTTCTTGGACCACAGGATAGAACCCTTGATGATATTGGAAATGAGGAAATGGTTGATGTCCTCCACAAGGTTCTCCTGCTCTGGAAAGCTGGAAGAAAAGAGGAGATAAAAGATGTTCTCTTAGAAACAGGATACGGAAGGAAGGAGTCATTTTACAGGGTTACCCAGGCTATATCGGAAACTCTGCCCGTAGAGAGCAAGGAGAAAAAACTCCTTGATGGGTTCCTGGGCATAAAAGATAAATTAAAAGATAAATTAGATGAGATTGAGAATATAGGCAAGCAGAGGAGGTTGTTTGAATGAAACCATTTACACAAATTGCAATACCACATGAAGATATACTTGAAGGCCGTCTGACAATGGATGTTTTCGCTGCTGATTTATGGCAGGTGGCAAATGAAAAAGCAGCCTTAGACTATCAGGATGCTGATTTGTTTTTCAGAAAAACTTACCTGACAAAGGGACTGAAAAATATTATTGAAATTGCAAAGGCAAGACTTAAGAGCAGAAGTGGTGATTCTGTAATTCAACTGCAAACACCTTTCGGTGGGGGTAAAACCCACACTCTCATAGCTTTATATCACAAGACAAAGGAATGGAATGCAAAGGTGGTTGTATTTGACGGAACAGCTTTAAGCCCTAAAGAGGTAAAGCCATGGGAGGAACTTGAAAGACAGCCAACCGGGAAGATTGAAATCACAAAAGGTAATGTCGCCCCGGGTAAAGAAAAGCTCATTAAACTACTTTCAGAAAACTCACCAGTCCTTATTTTAATGGATGAGGTTCTTGAATATGTCACAAAAGCTGCCGGCATAAAGGTTGGAGATTCAAACCTTGCTTCACAAACCTTTGCCTTTATCCAGGAACTTACAGCCGCTGTTTCTACGGTTGGAAATGCGCTTTTGGTTCTCACCTTACCCTCAAGTATTCTGGAACATTATGATGAAAACGCAGAAAGAATGTTTCAAAGGCTTCAAAAGATAACTGGAAGAGCGGAAAAGATATACACACCTGTAGAAGATGAAGAGATAGAGCATGTTGTAAGGGCAAGGCTCTTTAGTAAAATAGATGAAAAGGAGGCTAAAAAGGTTGTAAATGATTTTGTTGAATATGCAAAAAATGAAGGCTTACTATCAGGTGACGAAATCGCAAATTACAGGGAGAAATTCCTGAGAAGTTATCCGTTCAAGCCAGAGGTTATCGAAATTCTATACAAGCGATGGGGTTCTTTTCCAACATTTCAGAGAACGAGAGGTGTTTTAAGGCTTCTTTCCCTTGTTGTGCAAGATCTTTTGGATAAAAACATATCGTTTATCCGCCTTGGAGACTTCAATTTAAATAACGATGAAATAAGGAGGGAGCTTATAAAACACATCGGCCAGGAATGGGACAGTATCATCGCCCAGGATATAACTTCAAAAGAATCCGGAGCGAAAAAAGTTGACAATAGTTTAGGAAGCTCCTACAAATCCTACAGGCTTGGAACAGCTGTTAGCACAACAATTTTCATGATGTCCTTCTCGGGTAGGGGAGAGAAGGGGACAAGTGTGAAAGAAATAAAATTGAGCACAGCATATCCAGAATTTTCAAGCACCGTAATTGATACCGTGATAAGCGAACTTAAAGAGAAACTGTTTTACTTATCAGATGAAGGCCTTTACTTCACCAATCAACCAAACCTGAACCGGATGATTATAGCAAGGGAGGAGAATATATCTGATA
>QMLA01000053.1 GCA_003646585.1 Deltaproteobacteria bacterium
AAGAGGTAGTTCCCCCATTCGTTCAAAAGGGATCGGGACAAGTTGACAGGGTGGGAGCTTGTGTTTATCCTCAGGGACAACAGATGGTCGTGGTGGTGGAGAGCAGTCCTGTGATGCAGAGGCAGTTCGAGCACATCCTGCGAAAGGAGGGGCTTGAGGCCGTTTTCTTCGACAACACCACCGATGCCCTCCAGCACCTCAGGGAGAAAGGGGCTGACGTTGTGATCTGCGAGCTGAAGGCCCCCCCTGAAGGGGGGGTGGCGCTCTGTTCGAAGATGAGGGAGGATCCCCGGCTCAGGGGAGTGGGTTTCCTGATCTCGGTGGGAATCACGGAGCAGTTTTCCGAGGAGGATGCCCGGATGGCAGGGGCCAACGGCATCATTCAGAAACCCTTTGGGGCCCCGGAGGTGTTGGAGGCCATAAAGAAGTTGGGTGCTGCCCCTAAGGAGGAAGTCATAGAGCTCACCGATGTGGTGGAAGAACCCGGGACCCAGGGGCCCGAACCCTCTGAGGAGGAGGTCAGGCGTATAGGTGAGGTGTTGAGGGAGAGCGCCGAGGAGCTGGAGAAGGTCGAGGAGCCCATAGGGAGCAGCCTCAGGGCCGAAGGAAGGCCTTCAGGGGAAGGAGGGGAGTTGGAGGAGGCGGTCAGGAGGATCATAAAGGTCCTCGCAGAGGAGATAGCGAGGGCCTTATCCGATGAGATAAGGCGTTCCATCAGGGAAATCCTGAGGGAGGGTGAGAAATAGGGGGAAATGGAGCTGAGGAAGGCCTACGATCCCAAGGAGGTCGAGGGAAAGTGGTATCAATTCTGGATCGAAAAGGGTTACTTTCACGCCGATACCGAATCCGGCAAGGAGCCCTTTTCCATAGTCATCCCTCCGCCTAATGTCACCGGTTCCCTCCATATCGGCCATGCCCTGAACAACACCCTGCAGGACATCCTGGTCCGTTGGCGGAGGATGCAGGGGTATAACTGCCTCTGGCTGCCGGGAACGGACCATGCGGGCATTGCCACCCAGCATGTGGTCGAGAGGGAGCTGGCAAAGGAGGGGCTTGGTCGTGAGCAGCTCGGCAGGGAGGAATTCATAAGGCGCGTCTGGCAATGGAAGGAAAAGTACGGTGGGGTGATCATCCACCAGCTGAAGAGGCTCGGTGCCTCCTGCGACTGGCAGAGGGAGCGTTTCACCATGGATGAGGGGTTATCGGAGGCGGTAAGGGAGGTCTTCGTGAGACTTTATGAGGAGGGGCTCATTTACCGGGGCGATTACATCATCAACTGGTGTCCCCGCTGCGGCACGGCCCTCTCGGACCTGGAGGTCGAGCACAGGGAGCAGGAGGGGAAACTGTATTTTCTGCGCTACCCCCTGGAGGGAGGAGGGGAAGTGGTGGTGGCCACCACGAGGCCCGAGACGATGCTCGGGGATACGGCAGTGGCGGTAAACCCCACCGATGAAAGGTACAGGGGGATTGTGGGCCGCCGGGCCATCCTGCCCGTTTTGGGGAGGCGCATCCCCGTAATCGCTGACTCCTATGTGGATCCGGAGTTCGGTACCGGGGCCTTAAAGGTCACCCCCGCCCATGACCCCTACGACTTCGAGATAGCCAAAAGGCACGGCCTTGAGATCGTCAGGGTCATCGATCAAAGGGGGATCATGACCGAGGAGGCCGGCCCCTACAGGGGACTCGATCGCTTCGAATGCAGAAAAAAGATCGTTGAGGACCTCCAGAGGGATGGGACCCTCCTGAAGGTTGAGCCCTATAGGCACAGCGTTGGACATTGTTACCGATGTCAGACGGTCGTTGAGCCCTATCTGTCGGTCCAGTGGTTCGTCAGGACCAAGCCCCTGGCAAGACCTGCCATTCAAGCGGTGAAGGAAGGCAGGACCCGGATCATCCCCCGCAACTGGGAAAAGGTCTATTTCGACTGGATGGAGTCCATAAGGGACTGGTGCATATCGCGACAGATATGGTGGGGTCACAGGATCCCGGCCTGGCACTGTCGGGATTGCGGCAAGATAACCGTGAGCCGCACCACGCCCCAGCGGTGTTCCCACTGCGGATCCGAGGCCATAAAACAGGACGAGGACGTGCTTGACACCTGGTTCAGCTCGGCCCTCTGGCCCTTTTCCACCCTCGGTTGGCCCAACAGGACCAGGGAACTTGAGGTCTTTTATCCCACCTCGGTCCTGGTCACCGGTTTTGACATCCTGTTCTTCTGGGTGGCCAGGATGATGATGATGGGCCTGCATTTTATGGGGGAGGTTCCCTTCAGGGACGTCTATGTACATGCCCTCGTCAGGGATATAGAGGGTCAGAAGATGAGCAAGACCAAAGGGAACGTCATCGATCCCCTTGAGATGATAGAAAAGTACGGGGCCGATGCCCTGAGGTTCACCCTGGCGATACTCGCTGCCCAGGGCCGGGACATCAAGCTTTCCGAGGAGAGGATCGAGAGCTCCCGCAACTTCTGCAATAAGCTCTGGAATGCAGCCAGATTCTGCCTCATGAACCTGGAGGATGGGGTGAAGGGGGAGATCCCTCCATCCCTCACCCTCCCGGACAAGTGGATCCTCAAGGGGCTCAAGGAGACGATAAGGGAGGTGACCCGGGCCCTTGAGGAATACAGGTTCAATGAGGCCGCTCAAACCCTTTACCAGTTCACGTGGCACAGCTTCTGTGACTGGTACATAGAGCTGGTGAAACCCTATCTCTACCAGCAGCAGGATCCCCAGCTGCGGCGGAACACCCAGGCTGTGCTCATATACGTACTCGAGAGGATCCTAAGGCTGCTACATCCCTTTATGCCCTTTATAACCGAAGAGATCTGGCAACGCCTGCCCCACGAGGGCGAAAGCATAACCGTTGCCCCGTGGCCTGAAGAGGACGGCCTGCCCGAAGAGGAGGAGGCCTCAAGGCGCATGGAGAGGGTAATGGGGATCATCACCGCCATAAGGAACATAAGGGGTGAAATGGGGGTACCTCCTTCCAGAAAGGTAAACGTCACCCTGAGGGTGGAGGATGAGGCCCTCTCTCGGGAACTCCTCCAAGATGCCCTCTTCATCCGGAGCCTCGGGCTGGTCGATGGACTGGAGATCGCAGTGGGTGGCGAACCCCCTGCAGCCTCCTGCACGGCTATAAGCCACGGGGTCGAGGTCTTCATCCCCATGAGGGAGCTGGTCCCGGATCCGAGGAAGGAGGAGATGAGGTTGCTCAAGGAGTTGAAGAAGGTGGAGGAGGATCTGCAGTTCGTCCAGCGTAAGCTCCAGAACCCATCCTTCCTAAACAAGGCCCCTAGGGAGGTCGTGGAAAAGGAGAGGAAGAAGGCCGAGGACCTCCTTCTGGTCAGGCAAAAGCTCCAGGACAGGCTCAAGGTCCTGCGGGAACTCCTTTCAACCGGAGTATAGGACCTTTCGGATGCTGAAGGAGAGGATAGAGAGTATCCTCCGGACCTATCGTCCGGAAAGGCTGAGTTATGAGGAGCGCCTCCACCTCCTCGAGCAATTGAGGGAAGCGATAGGAGAGGAGGAAGGGCCCCTGAAGTCGGTCAGGGAGCAGTTGCAGGGTATCCTCGGTCAGATCTCCTCCTCCGACCTCAAGGACCTGAAGCGCCACCATTACTTCCTCAACAGGCTGGCCATAAGGACCTTCGATGGCAGCCGCTCCGTGAAGGATGTGCACCTGATCTGTACCAGGGGAAGGGACGCCATCCTCAGGAGGATTCTTGAACTCATCGAAGCCGAATTCGGGTCGGAAATACCGCCCTATGCTTGGATGGCCCTGGGAAGCGCAGGCAGGCAGGAGGAAACCCTCTACACGGACCAGGATTACCTCCTGGTTTACCAGGATGGGGCCGGAGACGATCTCTTCCTGCAGTTCTCCCACAAGGCGGTGGATTACCTGGAGGAGGTGGGGATCAGGAGGTGCAAGGGTGGGGTCATGCCCGTGAACGAAAAATGGAGGGCTTCATTGGGCCTGTGGCAGGAAAGGATCAGGAGGACCATCGAGAAGGGCCGGGGTCCCCTTTCCTCCCTCGATCTGATGATCCTGATGGATTTGAGATTCGTGGCTGGGGAGCGTTCTTTGGGGGAAGAACTCATGGGAATGGTCCCCGAACTCACCAAAAATAGGGGGCTTTTGAACGAGATGCTAAGAACCCTGATCTTCATCCCCATGCCCCTTGGCCTCTTCGGCAGGTTCCTCGTTGAGAAAGACGGCCCCCATAAGGGCAGGATCAACCTCAAGACCGGTGGCTGGGCCCCCTTGGTGGTCCTGATAAGGGTTATGGCCGTAAGTTACGGGATAAGGGATTTAAGTACCCTGGAAAGGATAGAAGGATTGAAGCATCAGGGGGTCATAAGCCTTCGATTGGCCGAAGACCTCAAGGAGGCTTACCATATCCTCATGGAGCTGCGGATATCCGGCCAGAGGGAGCTCATGCTCCGGGGGGAGGAGGACTCAAACTACATCGATCCCTATGCCCTGGACCCCGAAGGACAGCGACAGCTGAAGTTCGCCTTGAGGAGGGTAGAGGAGTTACAAAAGGTAGCCAACGAACTATTTTTCGGGAGGGGGAGGTGGTAAAGGATGAAGGTCTGTGACATAATGAACAAAAATGTCATCACCTGCAACCCTAGGGAGAAGATCTCGATAATCCTTTACAAGCTCAAAACCTTCAACATCTCGGGAATGCCGGTGGTGGTCAAAGGAAGGCTTGAGGGCATTATCACGAGGACCGATATAATAGATTACCTTACCATGGGGCTTGAGGTCACCGAGATAGACAAGGAGGAACTCCTCTCCAAGTACAACACTCCGGTTGATGCCATAATGAAGCGAGATGTTATAACTGTGTTGCCGGGGACCCCTATCGAAGAGGCGGCAAAGATCATGATAGAGCACAATATCAACATGTTGCCCGTGGTCCAGGAGGGAAAGCTCATAGGGATTCTCACCAGGGGCGATATAATTAAGGCCTTAGCTCACCAGGGGGAAGGGTGATGAAGATATCGATCCAGCAGGTCGAATATGTGGCGAGGCTGGCCAGGCTCAGGCTCTCCCCTCAGGAGAAGGAGCTCTTCACGGGCCAGTTGAACGCCATTCTGCAGTACATGGATAAGCTCAACGAACTGGATACCTCGGGGGTTGAGCCCACTTTCCACGTCGTCTCCCATGTAAATGCCATGAGGGAGGACCATTGCAAGGGCTCAACGCCGAGGGATGAGGTGCTGAAAAACGCCCCCTCTTCCCAGGAGGGCTTCTTCAAGGTGCCGAGGGTGATATGATGGACGTGCTGGAACTGGGGATCTCGGAGCTTAAGGAGGCGTATTGGAAGGGGGACCTCGATCCCAGGGAGGTGACCCGCCTTTATCTTGAGCGCATCCAGGAGGTCGATGAGGAGATCGGGGCCTACATCACGGTCGATCACCAAGGGGCCCTCCAGGAGGCCGAGGAGGCCGCAAGGAGGATAAGGGAAGGCGAGGGGTCCCCTCTCACGGGGATTCCCCTTGCCATAAAGGACAACATCTGTACCAAGGGACTCCGCACAACCTGCGCATCGAGGATCCTCTACAATTTCATCCCCCCTTACGATGCCACCGTCATAGAGAGATTGAAGGAGCAGGGGGCGGTCATCCTCGGCAAGACCAACATGGACGAATTCGCCATGGGGTCCTCCACGGAGAATTCCGGCTTCAAGATAACCCGCAACCCCTGGGACATGCGGAGGACCCCAGGGGGCTCAAGCGGAGGGTCGGCTGCGGCGGTGGCCGCAAGGGAATGTGTGGCTGCCCTGGGATCGGACACCGGGGGTTCCATAAGGCAACCGGCGGCCTTCTGCGGTGTGGTGGGTCTGAAGCCCACCTATGGGAGGGTGTCCCGTTACGGCCTTGTGGCCTTCGCCTCAAGCCTTGACCAGATAGGTCCCCTGGCCAGGAATGTGAGGGACTGTGCATTGCTGCTGCAGGCCATATCCGGTCATGACCCGAGGGATTCGACCTCTGCCCCGGTGGAGTTGGAAGATTTCCTCGGATGCCTTGAGGGTGAGGTCGAGGGCCTGCGCATCGGGGTGCCCAAGGAATACTTCGTCGAGGGGATGGACAGGGATGTGGAGGCCAGGATATGGGAGGCCGCAGGATCCCTTGAACAACTGGGACTGAAGGTGGAGGAGATCTCCCTGCCCCATACCGAGTACGCTGTAGCCACCTACTATATCATCTGTACCTCGGAGGCAAGCTCCAACCTTGCTCGTTACGACGGGGTCAAATACGGGCTCAGGGAAGGATCGGGAGACCTGATGGAGATGTACCTGGAGACGCGTTCAAAGGGCTTCGGACCGGAGGTCAAAAGGAGGATCATGCTCGGCACCTTTGCCCTTTCGGCGGGATACTACGATGCCTACTACCGGAAGGCCTCCCAGGTGCGCACCTTGATAAAGAAGGACTTCGAGGAGGCCTTCCGCCACTGTGACCTCATCCTGACTCCTACCTCTCCTACCCCCGCCTTCAGACTGGGGGAGAAGATCGACGATCCCCTGCAGATGTATCTCTCGGATATCTTCACGATACCCGCAAACCTTGCGGGCCTGCCCGCCATTTCCCTCCCCTGCGGGTTCAGCAAGGAGGGCCTCCCCATAGGGATGCAGTTGATCGGTAAGGCCTTCGATGAGGCCACCATCCTCAAAGTCGCTTACGCCTACCAAACTATCACCGACTTTCACAGGAGGGCTCCTTCCCTTGACCCAAAAGGGACTCAAGGCTAATATTAGTGAGGACTGCCGGAGTGGCGGAATTGGGAGACGCAGGGGACTCAAAATCCCCCGGGCCTTGAGCCCGTGTGGGTTCGAATCCCACCTCCGGCACCATGGCAACCCACCGGGATTTTTCTGCTCCTTTTCCTCCTCAGTCGCACTGATCACATCGGCTATGGGATCAGGGGGTTTTACAGGTTGGCCAAATTGGGGCAACTTTGGGATATGATCCCCGAAGAAGCCCAATATCGTCTGAAGGTCTTGAGGTTCTGGAAAAAATATGGTCTTGAGGCCACAAGGGAGGCCTTTGGGGTCTCAAGGCGCACCCTTTACCGCTGGCAGGCCAAACTTCGAGCTGCCAG
>QMLA01000054.1 GCA_003646585.1 Deltaproteobacteria bacterium
CCTGTATCCCCTCCAGCCCAGGGGGGCCTGGTTTGTGAGGATAGAGCCGAGGCAGCCCACCCTAGAGGTGCTTGAACTCGTTCTCGACCCCCATTACGTGAGGGAAGTGAAGACCCTGTCGGAAAGGGGAGGAAGGCTTTCCCCGGATACCTGGGTCCCCCCTGGTGGATTTGAGGTGGCCTCCCTTGCCGCCGGCGGTGTAATAGAGGCGATCAAGGCGGTCCTTGGGGGAAGGGCAGAACAGGCCTTTGCCCTGGTGAGGCCTCCCGGACATCATGCGGGAAGGGACCGCGGGATGGGCTTCTGTGTGTTCAACAACGCGGCCATCGGTGCCCGATATGCCATCGAGATTGAGGGGCTTAAGCGCGTCCTGGTGGTGGATTGGGATGTGCATCACGGAAATGGTACTCAGGAAATCTTTTACCGTGACCCCAAGGTCCTTTACTTCTCCGTCCATCAGTATCCTTTCTTCCCCGATACGGGGTATTACGATGAAATAGGGGAGGGAGATGGGGAGGGCTATACGGTAAACGTCCCCCTGCCTTTGGGCTGCCGCGATACCGATTACGGGAACATCTTTCGCCACATCCTTTTGCCCATCGCGCGCCAGTTCCGTCCGGAGCTGATCATCGTCTCGGCAGGCTTTGACGCTCACCACCTGGACCCCTTGGGAGAGATGTACCTGAGCGATGAGGGATTCTGGCGCCTGGCAGATCTAGTCCTTGAGGCTGCCGAGGAGACCTGCGGCGGTCGCGTGGTGTTTGCCTTAGAGGGGGGACACCATCCCGAAGCCCTTTACCGATCCGCCCTGAAGGTGCTGGAGAGATGCCAGGAACGCAAAGGACCCCTCGCCCAAAAGTGCGAAAAGGAGGAAGACGAAGACTACATCAAGGTGCGTCCCTTCCTTGATTCGGTCAGGGAACAACTCCGACCTTTCTGGGAACTCTAAAGAGGGCTTTCCTCTCCGTAATTTATTACCTTCTCAAAGACCAGCTCCAGATAATCCCCGGCGGCAATCGAAAGGGCCGAGACGTCATCGGGGGAAAGGTGCAGTTCGTTCCAGTATCCCTCCACCTCCCATTCAAAGGGCCTTCGGATTCTGACCTTTTCCCTTCCTCCCCTCCTATAGATGGCCTTTATCTTCCCCTTGAGCCTTGAACCGACTACGATCTCGGCCCGATTCCTCAAATGGGTGGGAATCTCCACATAAAGAGAGGACCCGTCGTCCTTTACCTCCAGTATCACCTCGTCCTTTTCGCGTTCCTTGTAAAACCCGAGGGCGCTTCTGTACTGCCGATCCTTGATCCTTTTCCTTAAGGCCTTAAGGACGGCGGGTCCTCCCATCTTCGCTTACTCTAATTTGGCCCCACACTTCCCACAGTACTCGAATTCCTGGGGCAGATACTTCGCTCCGCACTTCTCGCAGTACTTGATCGGGGCACCCCAGGGATAATAGGTGTGGCTCTTCCCTTCCTTGGAGAGCTTCCTCAGCCCAATGTAGTCGACCTTCCTCTTCTCCAAGAAAGCGCTGAACCCCTCGATGGGTTCACCGGTGGCATAGTGAATGGTCAGCCAGTCACGGGCATGCTGGAAGGTGGTCCAGGCAAGATCGCCCCAGAAGTTACACTGGACCTTCGTGTAGCGCATGCAGTCGGGGAACTTGTTCACCAGTTTCTCTATGACCCTGTCCACGGCCTCATCGAGCTTCTCGTAGGGGACCACCTCGTTCACCAATCCCCACTCGAGGGCGGTCTTGGCATCGATCTCGTCCCCCACCATGACCATCCATCGGGTCCTTTTGTCCCCTATCGTCAGAGGCAACCACTGGGTGGCGCCACCTGAGGAGACGCTGCCGGTCCTTGTGCCGGGTTGTATGAAACGGGCATGTTCGGCCGCAATGGAGATGTCACAGGCCAGGTTTATCTCATTTCCTCCCCCTGCTACCACCCCGTTGATCCTGGCGATCACGGGTTTGCCGCAGGTCCTTATGAGATAAAGCATCCTCTCGTAATAGGTCCACCAATGGTAAAACTCATGGGGCCTCTCGGGGTAAATCACCGAATAGGTCCCGGCATCCCCGCCCGTGCAGAAGGCCTTGTCACCGGCACCCGTCACAACGATCACCGCTATGCCATCGTCCGCCATCGCGTCTTCCAAGGCTTGGCAGATCTCGTAGAGCTCGGTTCCCGTGTAGGCGTTATACCTGTGGGGCCTGTTCAAGGTGATCCTGGCCGCCCATTTATCATAAAACTTCTCGTAGATGATCTCCTTAAAGTCAAACTCCTCAGGGGGCCTGCCCCTGAAGATCTTCATGTGCCTTTCCCAATCATAGCCATATTTCTGGAGCTTCTCCCTGAATTCCTTCTCATAGTCACGAGGCATCTCCCACCTCCTTACGGCATTTGTTAAAAATCGGGAACCAGAACAACCCTCCTCATCGGAGGTTTGCTGTGCACTTCCTCAAAGACCTCCCTGATCTGACTCATGGGCCTGGTCTCCACAAAGGGCTCAATCTGAATCTTCCCCTGAAGGACCATGTCCAAAACCACCGGATAATGCTCGGGCAGACACCCCCATGTGCCTATCATCTCAGCGTCAAAGGCCATGAGCCTCGAGATCTGATACTCATTGGTCTGGGGACTATAACCGACCACGATCAACCTGCATATGAAGGTCAAAAGCTCAAGGGCTATCTGCTGGCCCGGTTTAACACCCGAAACCTCGAAGATCTTCCAACCGTAATTCCTCAACCCGTTTTGCTTGCAAATTTTGCGGAACTCGTCGCGAACATCCCTCGGGCTCTTGCCAGCGGAATTGATCACGAAGTCAGCCCCGTACTTTAAGGCCCGCTGAAGTTTCTCTTCGTCAATGTCGATACCTATGACCACCCCGGCGTTGAAGACGAACTTGGCAATCTGCGTCATATAGACACCGACCCCTCCTCCACAACCCACTATGACGACTAGATCCCCCGGCTGAAGGTTCGCCCTCTTTGCCGCCTGAAAGGGAGTGGTCACAGCATCGGCTATAACGGCGAGCTTCTCAAGGGGCATGTCGGCGGGACGGTTCCTGACTTCACACAGATCAATCGAGGGCACGGGGATATGGCTTGAGAACCCCCCATAAATGCCCAGGCTGTTTCCGGGCATCCGCTGGTTGAGGCACCTGTTGCCGCGGCCGATCTTGCAAATGTAGCACTTCCTGCAGGGCATAACCGCGGGAACGATCACCTCCTTGCCGATCCACTCCTCGTCCCCGGCCACCACAACCCCGCTGATCTCATGGCCCAGGGTCAAGGGGGGCTTGTTCACCGTGGGGACGCCATCGAAGAAATATCCGAGATCGGTATGGCATACCCCACACCCCTTTACCTCCACCAGCACCTCTCCGGGCTTAAGCTCAGGAACGGGAATGGAGGTCCGCTCGATAACCCCGGGGACGGGATTTCCCTTCTCATCCTTTCCCCATGGCCTCACCATTTGCCATGTCTCTATCCT
Organism: Deltaproteobacteria bacterium; assembly: GCA_003646585.1. Taxonomy (GTDB): domain Bacteria; phylum Desulfobacterota; class B13-G15; order B13-G15; family B13-G15; genus B73-G16. The sequence goes on from QMLA01000054.1 coordinate 3,498, forward strand.
CTCGGGTACACCCATCTTCACCCTCCTTTTGGCTTTTTAAGTCATGCCGTAGCCACCGTCGACCATGATGAGCTGGCCGGTGATGTATGAAGAAGCATCAGAGGCCAAAAAGACGAAGGCTTCAGCCGCCTCTTCAGGGGTGGCAAACCTACCGAGCAATATTCTGCGCTTGTAGATCTCCACCAGCTTCGGGTCGGTGCGGATCCTCTCGCTCATCTCGGTCTCCACTATCCCCAAGCATATGCAGTTCACCCTTATGCCATACTGGGCCAACTCCCTGGCAGCGGACTTTGTGAGGGCAATCACCCCCCCTTTGGCCGCACTGTAATTTATCTGCCCGACTGTACCCACCACCCCCGCTACAGACGTCACATTGATGATGGAACCCGACTTCTGCTGGGTCATGTGGGGAAAGGCGGCCTTGATGCACAGCCACGGCGCCTTCAGGTGAATGTCGATCACCGCCTGCCAGTCCTCCTCGTTCATCTTGTGGAGCATGGCCGGCCGAATGAATCCCGCATTGTTCACCAAGACATCGATCTTCCCAAACTTGTCGATGGCCGCCTTAACCACGCTCTCGGCCCCCTGCCAGCTCGCCACATCGGCACCGACCGCCACCGCCTTCCTACCCATCTTCTCGACTTCCCTCACCACCTCCTCTGCAGCCTGCAGCCTGGTAGCGTAATTCACCACCACATCGGCCCCTTCACGGGCAAAGGCAAGACAGACAGCTCGCCCAACCCCCCGACTTCCCCCGGTGACCACGGCTACTTTGCCCTGAAGCCTCATGGCACCTCGCCTATTCGATGATCATGATAACGGTATCGGATGTGACCTCCTGCCCCTCCTTCACCTTTATCTCCTTCACAGTACCCGATATCGGGGCCACCACAGGCATCTCCATCTTCATGGCCTCTACCACGGCCACCTGATCGTTCTCCTTCACCTGATCCCCCTCCTTGACCAAGATCTTGGTGACTTTACCCACCATTGGTACCGTTACTTCCATCCTGCCTCCTCCTTTACTTTTGCTGTTCTATGAAGTGCCTCGCAATTATTATCTTCTGGATATTCGACGTCCCTTCCACCGTCTGATAACTCTTGGCATCCCTGTAATACCTCTCGATGGGATACTCGGCCGAATAGCCATAAGAGCCATAGATCTTCATCGCCTCATTGGCCGCAAAGACGGCCGCCTCCGCACTGTAATATTTGGCAGTGGATATATGAAGGGTGGGCCGCTCCGAGGTCCTCTTGAGCCTTATCTGATCCAAGATCCAGGCGGCCTTGAACACCAGAAGCTTGGCAGCCTCATGCTCGCACCACATCCTGGCCAACTGATCCTGGATCATCTGATGCTGGATTATGGGCACCCCGAACTGAACCCTTTCATTGGCATACTGTTTGGCCAGCTCGAAACACTTCTCGGCCACACCAGCGGCACGGGCTGCACAGGAAAGCCTCGTGCGATCCAGCATATACATGGCTATCTTGAACCCATCACCGGGTTTGCCCACGATCGCATCCTTGGGAACCTTCACCTCCTCGAAGACGATCTCCCCGGTGGGGGCACAATGCAATCCCAGCTTGTCCTCGATGGCCCTCTGGGTAACACCAGGGGAGTGCATATCCACTATGAAGGCCGACATCCCCCTGTGCCTCTTCTCCCTGTCGGTCATGGCAAAGACGATTCCCACATCGGCAACCGGTATCCCCGAGATCCACATCTTGGTACCGTTTATGATCCAGCCGTCAGATACCTCCTTGGCGGTCGTCTTCATGGAGGCCACATCCGAACCCACATCCGGCTCAGTAAGGGCAAAACAGCCCAGAAGTTCTGCCGAAATCAAGGGAGGAATCCACTTCTTCCTCTGCTCCTCCGTACCGAACTCCAAAAGGACCGACTGGATGGAATTCATCTGCAGGTTGAAGGGGAGTCCATAGGACGGACTCTCTTTGGCAACCTCCATGGTTATAATGGTCGCAGCCAGATACCCCATGTTGTTGCCACCATACTCCTCAGGGGCAATGCAGCCGAAGAACCCCAGCTCCGCCATCTTCTTGACGATCTCCCTGCGGAAGAGGTGCTCCTTTTCGTCCTTCTCCACCGTGGGAGCAATCTCATTCTGAGCAAAATCTCGTGCCATCTCCTGGACCATCCTTTCCTCTTCAGTGAATGCAAAATCCATAGCCACCCTCCTTTCAAACTTTGTGCATTTAATAACAAGGAATCCCGAAAAGTGTCAAGCCCAAACCTTTTAACCCAAGTTTGACACTTAAGCCTCGAATTTGATCCATCCGGGGGTCGCAAATGCCCAAGGGATGGGATTGAGTCTTTTCAGCAAACAAAAATTGTAGTGCCTAGGAATTTGAAATTGATCTTGACATCCAGTGACCATTTTGCCAAAATGGCTATGCCATGTATGTGCGGGTGAAGCGATTTCGCAACAAGGATGGATCGGTCAGGGAGTATCTGTATATTGTCAAGGGGGTGAGGGTGGATGGGAGGCCCCGTCAGAAGGTGGTGGCCTATTTGGGGCGGCTGGATGAGCTGCAGCGGGAGGGGGCCATTGATTCTCTGGTGGAGGGTTTGGCCCGTTACGCCAGGCGGGCTCAGGTGATGGATGTAGCCCGGGATCTCTTCGTGCATGCGGCCAGGGAGTACGGGCCGGTTTTGGTGTTCAAGCGGCTGTGGGAGGAGTTGGGTTTGGGGGAGTTGCTCTCCGGGTATGTGGCCGAGCGGGGGTTCGAGTTCGATGTGGTGGCGGCCATCTTCGCCATGGTGCTCAACCGACTGCTTTCCCCCTGTTCCAAGCTAGGGGTGTCCCGTTGGGTCCAGGAGGTGGAGGAGCCCTCTTTTGCGAGTCTTTCCCTGCATCACTTCTACCGGGCCCTGGATGTGCTGTGGGAGTACAAGGAGCCCCTGGAGGAGGGCCTTTTTTGGAGGAGGAGGGAACTTTTCTCCCAGGAAGTTGACCTTGTGTTCTTTGACACCACCACGGTGTCCTTTCAGGGGGAGGGGCCGGAGGGGCTGGCAGAATACGGCTACTCCCGTGACAGAAGACCTGACCTGAAGCAGATCGTGGTGGCTGTGGCGATGACCAGGGGTGGGATGCCCATTGCCCATGAGGTGTTCCCCGGGGCCACCTCTGATGTCAAGGGCTTCGCCCAGGTGATCTCATCGCTTAAGGCGAGGTTCCCTATTGGGAGGGTGATTGTGGTCTCGGATCGGGGGACGGTGTCCGGGGAGAACCTGAGGCTTCTTTCCTCCCTTGGGCTTTCGTACATTGTGGGGGTGAGGATGAGGCGGGTGCGGGAGGTGGAAAGGGAGATCCTTTCCCGCCCGGGCCGTTATCGGAAGGTGACAGAGGACATGAAGGTGAAGGAGGTGTGTTATCAGGGGAAGCGGTACATCGTGTGTCTCAACGAGGAGGAGGCAGAAAGGGACAGGAAGGCCCGGGAGGAGATGGTTGAGAGGATGCGGGAGAAACTTTCCCGTGGGGGACTTAAGGCCCTTGTGGGAAACCGCGGCTTGAGGAAGTATCTGCGGATAAGCGGGGAGAAGGTGGAGATAGACGAGGAGGTGCTCAAGCGTGAAGCTCG
>QMLA01000055.1 GCA_003646585.1 Deltaproteobacteria bacterium
CTATCTCCCCGGCCACCCGTTCCGGATCCTGCCAGAGGACCTCACCGCTCACCTTCAGCAATACCCGTTTAAACTTCATTCCAGGGGTTCGTTGAGTTGAAAGCGGACGAAACGCCTCACCCGGATGTTCTCACCCAGCTTGGCGATGGTCTGGGCGATAAGTTCCCTCACGGTGATGTTGGAGTCGCGGATATAGGGCTGCTCCAGAAGGCAGTTTTCCTCATAGAACTTTTTGAGCTTCCCCTCCACGATCCGTTCGATGACCTTTTCGGGCTTTCCCGTGGAGCGAGCCTGCTCCCTCAGGATCTCCTTCTCCCTTTCCAATACCTCCTCGGGGATATCCTCGGGGGAGATGTATTTGGGGTTCATGGCGGCAATTTGCATGGCAATCTCCTTCACCAGGTTCCGGAAATCCTCGGTCCTGGCCACAAAGTCCGTCTCGCAGTTCACCTCCACCAGCACCCCTATCTTCCCCCCCGCATGCACATAGGAGCCGATCAGGCCATCGGCGGTCTCCCGCCCGGCCTTCTTCTCGGCCTTTGCCAGTCCCCTCTTCCTCAGGATGAGGATGGCCTCCTCTATATTGCCCCCTGACTGCTCGAGGGCGCGCTTGCAATCCATGAATCCCGCTCCGGTCCTATCGCGCAGTTGCTTCACCAATTGGGCGCTGATCTCCGTCATCGTCCTTCCTCCTCGTATTCCTCATATTCTCCTTCTTCATCAAAGGAGATGACCTCCACTTCCCCCTCAGCAGAAGTGGTCACCTCTTCCACCTCAACGCCCTCATACTGGGCCTGGATCTTCTCCCGATAGAGCTCCCTGCCCTCAAGCACGGCATCGGCGATCTTGGAGGCAAGCAGCCTTATGGCCCTTATGGCATCGTCGTTGCCAGGGATGATGTAGTCTATGGGATCGGGATCGCAGTTGGTGTCCACGATGGCCACAACAGGGATGTCCAGTTTGTTGGCCTCCCTTACGGCTATCTCCTCCCTCTTGGGATCGACGATGAACAGTGCCCCCGGGAGCTCCTCCATATCCCTTATCCCTTCGAAGTTCCTGCGCAGTTTCTCCCTCTTCTTTATGAGCTTCATCAGCTCCTTTTTGGGGAGCTTGCGAAACTCCTCCCTTTCCTCGAGCCTCTCCAGCTCCTTGAACTTCTCAATACTCCTGCGGATTGTCTGGAAATTGGTGAGGGTGCCCCCCAACCACCTGTGTACCACATAAAACATCCCGCACCTTGTGGCCTCTTCCCTTATGGCCTCCTGGGCCTGCTTTTTGGTCCCGACAAAGAGGATCTTTTTGCCCTCGGCCACCGTCTCCTTGACGAAGTTGTAAGCCACATCCATGAGCTGAACGGTCTTTTGCAGGTCGATGATGTGAATGCCATTGCGGGAGCCAAAGATATAGGGCCTCATCTTTGGATTCCACCTGTGGACCTGATGGCCGAAATGGACCCCTGCCTCAAGGAGTTCCTTCATGGTCACAACGGGCATCCTTTCCCCTCCCTCGGGTTTTGATCTTCCACCTCCTTCATCTCGCCTGGGAACCCGAAATAAAAGGGCACCCCCCAGACGATCGGGAGGTGTGCTTTCTCGCCTTGGTGGTGTCTTCCTTTAACACAAGGGAGGTGCCAATGCAAGCCATTTAAGTGAAGACCGGGGGCCTCAGCAAGAGCTCGCGGGATTTCCGGGCAAGGCCGCTTACCTCAAGGGGCAGATCCTCCATCTCCCTCAGGAGTTCGGCGGTCTGAAGGATCAATCGCTGAAGATCCCCCTCCTCCATATCGGCCTCCTCGGCCAATTCCCTCCAGTTCATCCCCTCGGCCCATGCCCTCACCGCCGATGCCCTCCTTTCGGCCTCGGCCGGCTCACCGTGGGGCTTGTAAAGCTCCTTCAGATCCATGGACGGAATGCCCCACTTACGCTCAAGGGCTTCCAGCTCCCATATGATCCCCTTGATTACCTTGAGATCGACCCTTTCGATCAGCCTCCGCGGTGCCCTTTCGCTGCCCAGCGAACCGACCCATCCGGCAAAGGTCGCGGGATCCACTCCCCTCCACAGTTCCCTCCTCACGATCTCGGAAAGCACCAGGGAGTGTTCGTGTCGCAAAAGCAGACACCATTTCCCCTCTTCCGTCACCTGCAGTCCTTCGTCAAGGTAACCCAGTTCCTGCAGCAGGCCGATCCGCCTCTCGAAGTGCTTAAGCAGCAGTTTCTTCACCTTCCTCCTCTTCTTCCCGGAACGGATCTGGTAAAGGAGGAAGCTTTTGCCCACGAAATCCTTGGCTTCCTGCAGGGAATAGCGTTCCAGGAGGTTGAGGATCTGGTAATACTGGAGCCTGAAGGAGGATCTCAGGGGTTCGGGTTCCCCCCGGGAGAGCCTCAGTCCCGTGAGGCATTCCCTCCTTCCGGCTCCCACGAGGATCACAAAGCCCACCCTGTCCTTTCCCCGCCTTCCGGCCCTCCCGGTCATCTGTTGGAACTCGAGGGCGCTAAGTTCATGGCCATTGCCGGAGCTCAAGGAACTGAGCACCACGGTCCGTGCGGGGACATCCAGCCCCGCTGCCAGGGTCATGGTGGCGAAGACCGCCCTCAGGAGCCCCCTGGCCAGCATCCTCTCGACAGCCACCTTCCATCCGGTCAGGTGTCCGGCGTGATGGGAAGCCACACCGCCCTCAATCAAGGGTTCAAGGAGGGGATGGGACCAAAGATAGGGGTCCTCACCTGCGACCTCCCTGAAGAGCTCGAGGCGCTCTTGCCTGCCAGGCCAGGGCATCGCGCCGAATCGCTTGGCCATAAGGTCGCAATCCCTCCTCCTTCCGAGAAACCAGATGGCGGGAAGCAATCCCTTTTCCTCAAGCAGATCCAGCACCTCCTCCGGGGAGAACCTGGCCCGCTTGAGACCGTAAAGGAAGTCCTCCTGCAGGGGCAGGAGGATGCCCCTCCGGCTCAGGAAGCCGTACCTCAAGGGGACAGGGCGCCCCCGGGCCCTGACCACTTTGGGCTTCCGACCCCGTATGGAGGCCATCCATCCGGCCAGTTCCTCCACGTTGGATATGGTGGCCGAAAGCAACAACAATTGGGTCTCATCGGGCGAAAGGATTATCACCTCCTCCCAGGTTGTGCCCCTGTCCTCATCGCCGAGGTAATGGGCTTCGTCGAGGACCACGAAATCCGGCCCCCCTTCTCCCCGGTAGAGGACGTTGCGAAGGACCTCGGTTGTGGCCACTATGATAGGTGCGGCGGAGTTTTCTCGCCTTTCCCCCGTGAGGATCCCCACGTTCTCCGAACCGAAGTGCTCCCTGAAGTCGTCGTACTTTTGATTGGAGAGGGCCTTAAGGGGGGTGGTGTACCAGGTGGTCTTGCCCTCAGAGAGGAACCCTTCCATTGCCCTCAGGGCAATCCAGGTCTTGCCACTTCCGGTAGGGGCAACCACCACCACGTCGTGTCCCCGAAGCAGATGGTCCAGGGCACGAACCTGAAAGGGTGAAGGGACAAAATCCCCCCCTTCCGGCTCCCCCATTCCCTCAAGGAACCTCCTTTCAGCTTCAAGAAGCCGATTTTTCAGGCCCTTCCTCGCCATCTCCTAACAAAAACACCCTCCTTCCGAGGGAGGGTTCCCCTAAAGGATAAACTCGCCTTCCTCCCCGCGCAAGGGAATTCACCGCATTGACCTTCGGGCCGGGCTTGTGGAAAATGTCAAACACTGCCTCAAGGAGGGGGCCATGGTCGACTTGAAGCCGGAATTTTTGCAGAAGGCCCTGGAGGTGTTGGGAGATGGCCTCTTGGTGCTAAACCCAGCCGGGGAGGTGGTCTATGCCAATCCGGCTGCTTCAAGGATCCTCCCCCTGCTGAAGGGGATCCTCGATAGGGATTCCTGTCCCCCCCGGGAGGGGGCCTTTGAGAGGGAGGTCCTCGATCCCCGACAGGGTCCCCGTTATCTTTTGGCTCGCTGTCACAGGTTCAGGGAGGGTGAGGGGGAGTTTGCGATCCTCCTTCTCACCGATATAACCGATCACAGGCGGAAGGACAGGGAGCTTCAGGAGGCAAAGGAAAGGCTCGCTTACATGGCAACCCACGATCCCCTCACCGATCTCCCCAACAGGCGCCTCTTCTTCGACCGCTTGGATCACGCCATTGCCAGGGCCAAAAGGTACGGTCACAAGGTCGCCCTGTTGTTCCTGGACCTTGACGGCTTCAAGGCCTTAAACGATCGTTTCGGTCACCCCTTCGGCGATAAGGTCTTAAAGGAGGTGGCCTCCAGGATAAGGTCCTGTGTCAGGCGGTCCGATACGGTGGCGAGGTTGGGAGGAGACGAGTTTGCGGTGGTGCTCGATGGCTTAAGGGACGAAAGGGGTGCCCTCTTGGTCGAGAAGAGGATCAGGAAGGCCCTTGCTGAGCCCCTCATGATCGATGGAGAGGAGGTCCTTTTGGAGATAAGCATGGGCATGGGATTTTATCCCTTAAGCGGAGAGGATCCCGAGGCCCTCCTGAGGGAAGCCGATTCCGCCATGTACCGGGAGAAACGTCGCAAGAAGGGCTACCTCAAGGGGAAATTCCTCAATTGAGCTGTGGCCTATTGCCTCCTCAAGCCAGGCAGTGAGAAGCCCATCAAAAAGGGACATCCCTGGGTTTATGCCGGGTCCCTGGAGAGGGTCGAGGCCGAAGGGGGCCAGGTGGTGGAGGTCCTCGATCACCGGGGCAGATTCATCGCGAAGGGCCATTTCCATCCCCGGTCCCCCGTTGCCATAAGGATCCTGACCTGGAGGAGGGAGGCGATCGACAGGCGGTTCTTCAGACGGAGGATCGAGGAGGCCTTCGGCCTGCGCATCCCCCTGGAGGGGATCACCTCCGCCATGAGGCTCGTCAACTTCGAAGGGGATCTCCTGCCGGGGCTGGCCATCGACCGCTACGGGGACTACCTGTCGGTCCAGATCCATACCGAGGGGATGGACAGGCTCAGGGAAATGATGCTCGGCATCCTGGGGGAGCTTCTATCCTTTAAGGGGATTTACGAAAGGAGCGACGCGGAGGTGAGGGAGAGGGAGGGGCTTGGTCCCTCCGAGGGTCCCCTTTTGGGGGAGGTCCCCGAGGTTGTGGAGGTCCGCGAGGGGGATGTGCGCTTTCTGGTGGACATCTGCAGGGGACAGAAGACCGGTTTTTATCTGGACCAGAGGGAGAACCGCCTCTTGGTGAGGAGGCTTTCGGAAGGCAAGAAGGTGCTGGATTGTTTTTGCTACACGGGAGGCTTTAGCGTCTCGGCCCTAAAAGGAGGGGCCAAGGAGGTCAAAGCGGTGGACAGCTCTTGGAGGGCCCTGGAGCTCCTAAGGGAAAACGTGAAGGTGAATGCCCTGCCCCAGGAGAGGTGTATCATAGAGAAGGCCGATGTCTTCGACTTCCTCAGAGGGGACCGGGACAGGTACGACCTCATCATCCTCGATCCGCCACCCTTCGCCCGTTCAAGGCAGGAAGTCCCGCAGGCCATAAAGGGATACGTGGAGCTCAACCGCCTCGCCATGAGGAGGTTGAGAAAGGGAGGATTGCTCCTCACCTGCTGTTGCACCCAGAGGGTCTCCCGGGAGGAATTCTTCGGGGCAGTCCTTGAAGCGGGGAGGTCATCCGGCAGGATGCTTCAGGTCCTCCACTGTGCAAGGGCCCCCATTGACCATCCGGTGCTGAGCTCGCATCCCGAAGGGGATTACTTCAAGGCCCTGCTCCTTCGGGTCCTTTAGAGGACCTCGACGATGAGGGCCTGATCGACGTATATGAGCCACCCTTTTATCCTTTTTGTGGGGAAGAGCCCCTTGAGCAGCTCCGCATAAAGCCTCACCTGCTCCTCGTGTCCCCTTTCCCTCTCCCCCACCTTGTACTCGAGGACGTGGAGGGTATTCCCATCGAGCACCACGCGGTCTATCCTGTGGACCCTTCCGCTGCTGTCGACGACCTCAAGCTCGGGATACCCCTCCTTGCGGAGCCATTCTCCGAACCTCTCCACGGCGAAGAGCCTGCGGAGGGGATCGAGGAGCTCCTGCAAATCCCAGTCCTTCGGGGATTCTCCCAAGAGTTCCAGGGCTCCCTTCACAGCGCCTTCCAGGTCCTTTGCGGTCTCGCAGAGGGCCAGGGCTTGATGGATTATTTCCCCCCTGCGCCTCGCCCTGCGCCCGGGAGGTTTCTCCGGCTCATGGGTCACGATCTTCAGCTTCTCCAACACCTTCATGGGCCTTGAGCAACTCCCTGAGGATGAAGGAGACATAGCCCCGATCGATGGAGTTTCCCGAGCGATAACAGGTCACATAGAGATGGAGGGCCTCCACGGCCCTTGTGGTGGCCACATAAAGGAGGTTCAGGGACTCCAGGACCTCCTCCATCCTGCTCCTCGCCCTGAGGATCTGGAGATCTTGGGGGAGGGGATTGGTGAGGTAAAGAAGCTCGCCCCTTTCGTTGCGGACGATATTGGGGTTGTCGAGTTTCCAGTTGGTGAAGGGGATGAAGACGACGGGAAATTCGAGGCCCTTTGCCCTGTGAATGGTCATTATGCGGACGGCCTCGATTCCCTCGGGGATACCGATCCTCTGCTCGGCCCCTTCCCTCTCCCAGAACTCCAAAAACCCCGGCAGACTCAAAACCCCTGACCTCTCGGCCAAAAAGACCACCTCCAGGAACCGTTTGAGGATGGGGGTATCTTGGGGAAAGCGGCCGAAGAGGTCCAGCCGTTCCATGATTTCCTGGCAGAGCTCATAGGGTGCCAGGAACCCCACCCGTTTTAGGAGGGGTTCAAGATAGAGGCTGAAGCCCTCCGGAAACCGGATCCTGAAGGCCCTGTATAAGGAAAGCTCCCCCCGTTCTTGCCCGAGGAAGGTTTCTATTTCTGTGCGGGGAAGGCCCTGAAGGTCGTGCATTAGACCGCTTGCGAGGGCCCCCCATAGCGCAAGGTCATCCCCGGGGTAATTGAGGAATTTCAGCAGGGACACCATGCCCTTTATCAGGGGCGAACGCCTGAGCCTGAGGGA
>QMLA01000056.1 GCA_003646585.1 Deltaproteobacteria bacterium
GAACTCAGGATCGCCAAAAAGATAAAGGAAACGCCAGTGCGCTTCGCCTCCCCGGCTGTAGAACCCCAAAAACCCGTCATCCCCAAACCAAAGCTTTACATAGCAGTGGCAGCCGTCCTGGGTTTATTCCTGGGGATAATCCTGGCCTTCCTGGTGGAACACCTGGAAGCTACAAAGGAGGAAAAAGAAAAATAAGAAAACTGGGGTGAGTGAGGGGATTCGAACCCCCGACCACTGGGGCCACAGCCCAGTGCTCTGACCGCTGAGCTACACTCACCACCCTGGCGCGCCTGGGAGGAGTCGAACCCCCGACCCGCGGATTAGAAGTCCGCTGCTCTGTCCAGCTGAGCTACAGGCGCCCTTTTGTAAAATTAACACCAATTTCCAGGAGTTGTAAAGGTAGACGGGTCAGCAAAAGGCCCGAAGCCTTTCGCCTTTTATCCCCAGGTCCCCGGGAGAAAGCCCAAGGGCAAGTCCGACCAGCTGGCTAATTAAAACAGCAGGAAGGACCTCCTCCCCCAGGGCCTTTGGCTGCATTTTCTCAAACTGCAACTGACAGTAAGGACAGGCCACACAGAGCACCTCTGCCCCCGCTTTGAGCGAATCCTCGACCTTCCTCCTCAGCATCCCCATGGAAAGTTCGTCATCGACGCCCAAAAGGGGTGCCCCACAGCAGTCAAGCCTCTTCTGTCCCGCAATTGCCCTGGCCCCAGTAGCAGCAATCAGGTCCTCAAGGATCCTGGGATCCGAGGGATCATCAAGCTGCATAAGGGGACTCGGCCTTAGGGCATGGCAACCATAATGGGTGGCCACACAAAGCCCCTCAAGCCCCCTGGACACTTCCCCCTTTATGGCCTCCAGGCCCACCTCGCCATAGAGGACCTGAAGGAGGTGCTTGACCCTCGCCACCCCCGTGTATATCAGCCCTTCCTTCTGCAGGATCCGATTCACTTCCCCCCTGCGGTCGAGATCCTCATCGAGGATCCCCTTGGCCTTCCTGAGGGTCCCGTAGCAGCACTGACAGAGCACAAGGATTTCGAGGCCCTCCCTTTCGGCCAGAGCCAAATTCCTCCCGGAAAGCAGCAGGAAGGCCTTCGGGTCGATGCTCCTTAAGGGATACCCGCAGCAGCCAAACTCCGCTATATCCTGAAGCTCAATTCCCAGTCTCTGCAAAAGGAGCCTTGCTGAGGTCTCATATTCCGGAAGCCTCGCCGGGATGTTACATCCCAGAAACAGGGCGTACTTCATCCCTTCCCTCCTTCAAGGCCTTAACCATAAGACCCCTCAGCTCGATCAGTACATCTGTGACGTTCACCCCCTGCGGACAAAGCTCCTGACACTGATAGCAGGTCAGACACATCCACAGCATCGGGGCCCCCAGAGCCATCTCCCTCAATCCCAGGGCACAGGCCCTCATTATCTGGTGGGGAAGAAGCCCCAAAACCTCCTTAGGCCTTTCGTATTGGGACACCACCGGACAAACGTTGGTACAGGTCTGACACGAAAAACACACCCGGAAGGTCTGGGCATCTGAAGAAAGATCCAGGACCTCCGGGGGACCGATGGAAAGGGGCTCCACAGGAGGGCCAAAGGCCCGAGAGATTCTCTCCCTCAGGGAAAGGATCGGCCTCTGGTAACCTTCGCCCACATCCTCCCTGCGCAGGCCCCTGTAAAAGGAAAAGGGGGTCAGGAGAACCGGGTCCACAAGTCCCCTCTGGAGCAGGGCCTCCCTTGCCTCAAACCACAGTTCCTGGAGATCGATCCCCGAGGGACAGGAAACCGTGCAGCGAAGGCAATTGGTGCAGAGATAAACCCCCTCCAGGATCTCTCTGAGTCCTTCATCCCCAAGGGGCTTCCCGGAGGCAAGGGTCTTGAGGGAGGGGATCTTCTCCGAGGGAAGGATGGCCCTGTTGGGGATCACCTCTGTTGTGGCCGAAACCGCACATTTCGCGGTACAGGTCCCACAGTGCACACAGGCATCAAGCTCCACCATCCGCTTTGTCTCAAGGTTAAGGGGAGAGGACCTCCTCGGGTCGATGACCGCATTAAGCAGCAAGCTCAGTGGAACGGATATAAGGTGGAAAAACTTGGTGAAGGGCAAAATCGCCAGGGCAAAGAGGCACAAAAGCACATGAAACCACCTGAGCCCTCCCGGGACACCGAAACGGTCGAGGGGACGGGCTAGGGGCCTTACGGCCTTCGAGATCCCATAGCTCAGGAAGGCCCACCTGGGACTGGCATGGCAGGAGGCACAGCTGAACTCATGGACCTCCGCCCCTTCGCTGACGAGCTCCTCGGGGACCTCCCGGATGTTCGGCGAAACGAGCCCGAAGTTCCTGACCCAGTAAGCCTCAAGGGCCCTTCCCTCCTCTTCCGAAAGGGCCGCATATTCTGAAACCATCCCCAGATACGCCCTGTAGGAAGTGATCCTCACCCCCTTGAGGAGGAAGCCCGAAAGGAGGATGAGGGCCACCACAACGATGGCATAAACATCCATCGGGGCGCTCCTGAAGCGGGGGATACCCCTAAGTCGCCTCCCTGCGGCCATAGAAGCACCCACAAGGGCCATGGCCCCGAAGAGATCCCTCAGGAACAGGAAGGGCATGGCCGTGGAGACATACCCTTCGATGAGGACCTTTCCTAGGGCATGGGTGATGATCAGAAGCCCAAATCCCCAGTAAAGGAGCAAATGCATGAGCCACCTGTAGCGGTCCTCGCGATAGGTCCTCAGCTGAAGGACCACATCCAGAAGGAGGGCCTTCAAGAGGACAAGGACCTTCCGGCTGAGGATCGTGCCATAAATCCCCCGGAGGGCCGCACCAAGGCGCCCCCATCCACCCTCCCTCCGCAGGGACCCTTTAAACCACCCCCAGACTTTCCACCCAATTCCCCCTAGGAAGGCCGCCAGGGAGATCCATACTAGGATATCGGGAACCATCTAAGCCTCCTTATCCCTATGCCTCAAAGAGGGCATCCACCTGGTCCATTATCTGTTCGTCGGTGAAGTGGTTGAGCCTTATGGCACCGGTGGGACACCTCGCACTGCACAGACCATCTCCTCTGCAGATGACGGGATTCACCTGGGCCTTCTTCCCACCCTTGACCTCTATAAGCCTGATAGCTCCATAGGTGCAGGCCTCAATACACGCCCCACAGCCGATACAGAGCCCCTCAATGACCTCACAGACCGCTCCACTTCCCCTTATCTCCTCCTGCGAGAGGAGAACCGCGGCCCTGAGGGCTGCGGTCTTCGCCTGGGCAATGGTCTCGGAGATGTACTTGGGATAGTGGGCCATCCCACACAAAAAGATGCCGTCGGTTCCAAAATCCACGGGCCTGAGCTTGGGATGGGCCTCCATAAAAAAACCCTCCCTAGTGGAAGGAAGACCAAGGCGCTGGGCCAATTCCCGGTTCCCATCGGGAACCACCGGCACACTCAAGACCAAAAGATCTGCAACCAACTCGAAATCCTGTCCTAAGGTGGGCACCCACCACCTCACCTTAAACCCATCCCCCTCCAACTCCACCTCCGGCTTCCTCTCGGGATCGTAGGGAAGGAACAAAACACCTTTTTCCCGGGCCTTGCGATAGTAATCCTCGAAGAATCCATAAGTACGCATATCCCTGTAAAGAACCACCACCTTCAGATCGGGACGCGTTTCTTTCAATTTTAATCCATTTTTTACTGCCTCGCCACAACATATCCTGCTGCAGTAGGGGCGTTTTTCGTTTCTGGATTCGACGCACTGGATCATGACGACGGTCCTTATCCCTTCGGGGATCCCAGTTGTGGCCATCATCCTTTCGAGTTCCAGCTGGGTCAGCACCCTTTCGCTTTCGCCGTAGTGGTATTCGGAGGGCTCCAGGGGTTTGCCCCCGGTGGCTATGATCAGTGCCCCGTGTTCGATCTCCACCTGATCACCGTCCCCTCCCACCGGGACGAGCACCGACTTGAAGTTCCCGACATATCCCGAAAAGTCCAAAAGTTCATAGCCCAGATAGAGCCTGATCCTCTCCTCGTCCTCCACCCTCTGCCTCAACTTCTGCAGCAACTTCTGGGGATCCCCGCCCTCAAGGGTGTAGTGCAGGTGGCGGAGATTCCCCCCAAGCTCCCTTTCCCTTTCGACCAGATATACCTCGAACCCTTGCCGGGCCAGAGAGAGCGAGGCGGTCATCCCCGCAAGCCCCCCTCCCAGGACCAGGGCCCTGGGGTTGACCTTAAGGGAGGGTTCCTTCAGGGGGGCGAGGTCCCTTGCCCTCGAGACGGCCATCCTGAGCAGTTCCTTCGCCTTCTCCGTGGCCTCCTTTTTGTCCATGGAGTGGACCCAGCTGCAGTGCTCGCGGATGTTGACCATTTCCAGCAGATAGGGATTGAGCCCTGCCTCCCTCAAGGCCTCCCTGAAGATTTGTTCATGGGTCCTGGGGGTACAGGCTGCGACCACCACGCGGTTGAGCCCTCTCTCCCTTATCAGGTTCGTTATCCTCCGAAGCCCCTCATTGGAGCAGCTTATGAGCTGGTTTTCGGCATAGACCACGTCCTTGAGTCCCTTGACGTATTGGACCACCTCCCTGACATCCACCACCCCAGCTATGTTCGTCCCGCAGTGGCAGACAAAGACCCCGATTCTGGGTTCCTCCCCTTCGACGGACCTCTCGGGGGGATACTGCTTTTTGACCGCGAGGCTTCCCCTTTGGGAGGCGAGCAGTTCGGCGGCTGTGGCAGCCGCAGCCCCGCTGGAGCAGATCGTGTCCGGAATGTCCATGGGGAAGACGGAATTTCCGCCCACATAAATCCCCTTGCCGTCGGCCCCCTCCAGGGGATAAAAGGGATGGATCTCGAAGAACCCATGTTCGTTCACCTCAAGCCCCAGGATCCTCCCCAGATCCCTATTGCCCGGCGCAGGGACCACTCCCACCGACAGCACCACCATATCGAACTCTTCCCTTATAAGCCTGTCCTGGGCAACGTAACTCACGATGATGTTGCCGTTTTCGGGGTTTTCCCTGAGCAGAGGGGGGCGTGATCTCACAAACCTCACGCCCCTTGAGAGGGCCCGGTTGAAGAGGTCCTCGAAGCCCTTCCCGAAGGTCCTTATGTCGTTGTGGAAGATCACTGTCTCTATATCGGGATGGTGATCCTTGGTAACGAGCGCTTGCTTTATGGCATAGGTGCAACAGAAGGCCGAGCAGTAGCTCCTTCCGAACTTCAAGTCCCTAGAGCCCACGCACTGTATCCACGCGATCTTATGGGGCACCCGGTAATCGGAACGCCTGAGGATCTCACCGCCTGTTGGACCCGTCGAGTTGGTGATCCTCTCGTACTCGATGCTCGTGACCACGTTTTTGAACTCCCCATAGCCGTAGGGGCCCTTAAGGGGCTTGAACACCTCATAGCCCGCTGTGATCACTATGGCGCCGACGTTGACCTTCCCGCGCTTTCTTTTCTGCTGGAAGTTTACGGCGTTGTTCTTGCATACGGTCAGGCAGATCCCGCACTTACCCTGGAAGTGAAGGCACCTTTCGCGATCTACATACGCCACAGCGGGAACCGCCTGGGGACACCACACGCTTATGGCCCTGGCCTCACCGAGGCCCTCGTCAAAGGGATTGGGCATAAGTACCGGGCAGAAGGACTGACAGGTCCTGCAACCCGTGCAGAGGTCTTCCTCCACAAACCTCGGATGCTTCTGGAGGGTCACGGTGAAGGCCCCTGGCCTTCCTTCGATATCCACCACCTCGGTATTGGTGAGGATCCTGATGTTGGGATGCCGACCGGCATCGGCCATCTTGGGGCCCAGGATTCAGAGGGAACAGTCCATGGTGGGGAAGGTCTTGTCGAGCTGGGCCATCTTGCCCCCGATCTGGGGCCCCTTCTCCACCAGGTAGACCTTGAATCCCAGGGAGGCGAGGTCCAGGGAGGCCTGGATCCCCCCGATGCCTCCCCCTATGACCATCACGGCACCTATGGGCATGTCCAGAACCCGGGCCATCACAGCTCCTCCACCTCTTCTTCTTCCACTTCGGGGACCTCTATCTCCTCCACCCTCTCGGGCATGTACAGCAGGGCCTCCTGATCACAGGCCTGCACGCACATGGGCCCCCCTTCGGGCATGGGTTCACCGCAGCCATCACAGAGAAGGGGAAGCCCCGTGTCGGGATCGAAGAAGTCCTTCCTCGAAGGGCAGACAGCCCTGCAGAAGGTGCATTCGTCATAATCCCTCCCGCCGATGACGACCCTGTAGCGGATGTTGCACTCGCTCTCTGCCACATACCGCCCGGAGATGATCGGGAGGTAGACATCGTTGAGCTCGTCTACAAAGACCCTGATCCTGGCCTTGGCCGGATTTGCGTGGCTGTAACGGGGGGTGGCATGATAGGCCGCACAGTAAAGCTCACAGGTCCTGCAGCCTGTGCATTTTTCCGGCTGTATCTTTATGGCCTTTATCACCTTCTGGGCCTTCATCCCTTCCTCCTACAGGAGATTTCGGCGCTCGAACTCCGGCACTACGAAATCGAGCCCGTATCGCAAGAGGGTCTCCTTGGTGGGGATACCCTCCTCATTCCAGCCCTTGAACTTGTAATACTCGTCAAGGAGCTTCCTCTCCAGCTCTGGATCTCGGACCGCCCAGTGGTCCTCGGGGGGCTTGTCGTCCTCGCGACGCAAGCCCCTTATGTTGTTCATGGCCCTCAGGAGGGTCCGGATCCTGCCGGCCGTCTCCCACAGCTTCTTTTCGTCGTACTCCATTCCCGTGGCAAGGGTTATAAAATGCGGGATGTTGTGTATGTGATAGGCCGGCCCGGCCCCTATCAGCTGATGGGCCCCTGGGACCCCACCGAACTGCCCTCTGAAGGCCGAAAGGAACCCGCAGAGGCCGGTGCTGTTATCGATGTAATGCATCCTCTCGCTCCAGTCACAGACCGCACAGACCCTCTCGATGGGCATCACCTCCCTCTTCTCCCACTCCAGGAA
>QMLA01000057.1 GCA_003646585.1 Deltaproteobacteria bacterium
ATCTGACCGTTCGGGAAGTATGCGAGGCCACAGCCGGAAGGCTCCTTCAAGGGGATCCTGAGGTGCGGGTTTGTGGGGTCTCCACCGATTCCCGCACCCTCAAGCCAGGGCAGATCTTCTTCGCCCTGAAGGGGCCGAGGTTTGACGGCCACAGTTTTGTGGAGGAGGCCAGGAGGAAGGGGGCCAGTGGGGCGGTCATCGAGCGGGAGTTGCGCCAGGAGGGGGGATTTCCCCTCATAAGGGTCGACAGCACCCTGGTGGCCCTTTCGAGGACGGCCTCCTACTGGAGGCAACGGCTTAAGGGTCGGATCATAGGGATCACCGGTTCCTGTGGCAAGACCACCACCCGGGAGATGATCGCTCAGATCCTGCTTTCAGGGGGCAAGAGGGTCTTTTCAAGCCCCAAAAATTACAACAATCACATCGGACTTCCCCTTTCTCTCCTTTCGGCCTCCTCCGAACACGAGGTGGTGGTCCTCGAGATGGGGATGTCCGCCCCCGGGGAGCTTTCCCATCTGAGCCGGATTGCCCGTCCCGATATAGGGGTTTTGACCAACATCGGCCCGGTCCACCTGGAGCGGTTCCGGGATATCAGGGGGATCCAGGAAGCCAAGGCGGAGATCCTGGAGGGGATGGGGCCGGATTCCATCCTGGTTTACAACGCCGATGATCCCCTTGTCGAGGAGATCGCCAAGAGGTTCAGGGGGTCCAGGGTCTCCTACGGGACCTCCCCTTCTACCCTTGTCAGGGCCAGGGATATGGAACTTTCCCCCCATGGGACATCCCTTCTCCTGGAGGGGCCCTTCGGGCGGTTGAGGGTGCAGATAAGGGTGCCTGGTGATGGAGGGATCTACTGCAGCCTGGCGGCCTCTGCTGTGGCCCACCTTCTGGGCATCGATCCCGGGGCGATCCAGGAGGGTCTCGAGGCCTTCCTCCCCCCTCCTATGAGGATGCGGGTTAAGCGGATCGGCGACATCCGGGTAATAGAGGATGCCTACAATTCGAATCCCATGGCCTTAAGGTCCGCCCTCCTGGTCCTATCGCGATGTGAGGGGAGGAAGATAGCGGTCCTGGGGGATATGGCCGAGCTGGGACGATGGACCCCCCATTACCACCGTGAGGCGGGGAGGTGGTGCGCGGAGCTGGGCATCGACCACCTGTTCCTTCTGGGCGAATGGTCCTCCTTTGTCGCGGAGGGGGCCAGACAAGGGGGATTCAAGGGCGAAATCTTTATGGCCGGAGGCCATGCAGAGCTGGCTTCATCCCTTAGGGAATTCCTCCATCCCGGAGATTGGGTGCTCGTTAAGGGCTCGAGGCGCATGGAGATGGAGAAGGTGATCGAGGCGCTGGAGGAAGTCCATGCTTTATGAGTTGCTTTATCCCCTGAGCGATTACTTCATCGGTTTCAACGTCTTCCGCTACATCACCTTCAGGACCATCGGGGCCATCCTCACAGCCCTCCTTATCTCCCTCCTGGTTGGGCCCTGGCTCATAAACCGGCTCAAAAGAAACGATATAGGCCAGAGGATAAGGGAGGACGTCCCCCTCCGCCACCGGGCCAAGGAGGGAACCCCCACCATGGGCGGGATCCTGCTGATCGTCTCGGCCCTCGGCTCCACCGTCCTCTGGGGAAAGCTCTCAAACGGGTATCTGTGGATTGCTGCTGTTGCCCTTCTGGGATTCGGGCTCATAGGCCTCTGGGACGACTGCCTCAAGCTCAGGAGGCGGAAGGGGATGCCGGGGAAGGTCAAATTCCTGCTCCAGGTGGTCCTGTCGGTCTTCTTGAGCCTCTGGATATGGGGTACGGAGGGCTTTGAGCCCACGCTCACCGTTCCCTTCTTCAAGGGACTGCTGCCCGACCTCGGGCTCTGGTGGATACCCTTTTCGGTGTTCGTTTTAACCGGAACCTCCAACGCCGTGAACCTCACCGACGGCCTGGACGGACTAGCCATAGGGCCGGTGATGGTCACCGCGGGGACCTTCGGCATCTTCTCCTATCTCAGCGGGCATTCCGAGTTTGCCCGCTACCTTCTGATCCCCTACATAAGGGAGGCCGGGGAATTGACGATCCTGTGCGGTGCCATCCTCGGTGGGGGGCTCGGGTTTTTGTGGTTCAATGCCTATCCGGCCCAGATCTTCATGGGGGATGTCGGTGCCCTTGCCTTGGGCGGAGGGCTTGCCACGGTCGCGGTGCTCCTGAGGCAGGAACTGTTGCTGATCATCGTGGGAGGGGTGTTTGTGGCCGAGACCCTCTCGGTGATCCTGCAGGTGCTGTCCTTCAAGCTCAGGGGGAGGAGGGTCTTCCGCATGGCTCCCCTGCATCACCATTTTGAACTCAAGGGCTGGGCAGAACCGAAGATCATCGTCAGGTTCTGGATAATATCGATAGTGCTCGGGCTTTTGGCTTTGAGCACCTTGAAGTTGAGATGACGTTGGAGGGGAAGAGGGTCATAGTGGTGGGGATGGGCAGAAGCGGTCAGGCGGCCTCAAAGCTCCTGAAGGCCAAGGGGGCTGAGGTCCTTGTGACGGACATGAGGCCGGAAGGGGAGGTCGCGGCCGCCAAAGGAGAACTTGAGGCCCTGGGGATAGAGGTGAAGGCAGGGGGTTACGATCCCGACGTGTTCAAAGGGGTATCTTTGGTGGTGCTTTCCCCAGGGGTCGATCCCAAGGAAGCCCTCTGGCAGGGGTTGAGGGAGGAAGGGATCGAGGTGGTGGGGGAGCTCGAGCTGGCCTCATGGTGGGTGTCCGAACCCATAATCGCCGTAACCGGAACCAATGGCAAAAGCACCACCACCTCCCTCATAGGACACCTGTTGAGGATGGCCGGAAAGAGGATATTTGTGGGCGGCAACATCGGGGCACCGCTTAGCGAGTACGTGCTGGACGGAGAGAGGGCGGATTTGTTGGTCCTTGAGGTCTCGAGCTTTCAGCTTGAGACCATCAGGGGTTTCAGGCCCCATATCTCGGTCTTTTTGAACATAAGCCAGGATCACCTCGACCGTCACAGGGACTTCCGCGAATACCTCCTGGCCAAGGCCAGGATCTTCGAAAATCAAAGGGAAGATGACTTCGCCGTCCTGAACCGCGATGATCCGCGGATATGGGGACTCATTCCCGGAATCCGTGCGCGCCCCATCCCCTTCTCCAGGATGAAAACGCAGGAGGGGGTCTTCGTGGACGGGGATTCCATAAGGTGGTCCCTCTCGGGTGAGGAGGGGGAGATATCCCTTGGAGGGCTCCCCTTAATGGGACCCCATAACCTCGAGAACATCATGGCCTCTCTGGCGGTGGCCCTGATATGTGGGGTTGGGAGGGAAGGGATTGAGGAGGCCCTCAGGAGCTTTGAGCCCCTTCCCCACAGGCTGCAGTTTGTGGGGGAATTCAGGGGGGTGAGTTTTTACGATGACTCCAAGGCCACAAACCCCGATGCCACGCTGAGGGCCCTGGAGGCCTTCTCGAGGCCGGTGGTGTTGATAGCAGGAGGTTTGAACAAGGGACTCGATCTCGGGGTCCTCAGGGAAGGGGCGGATCGTCTAAGGGCGATCGTGACCATGGGCGAATCTGCCTCCAGGCTGGAGGAGGTCCTGGGCAAGGAGGTGCCCGCAGTCAGGGCTTGCAGCATGGATGATGCGGTGAGGAAGGCCTTCCTGCTGGCACGGCCCGGAGACATCGTGCTGCTGTCTCCAGCCTGTGCCAGCTTTGACATGTTCCGGGATTACAAGCATCGGGGGGAGGCATTCCAGGAGGCCGTGCGGAGGTTGAAGGGGTGAGGGGGCAGGTTGATCGGTTGATGTTGATATCCCTGTTGATGCTTCTGATCCTTGGGCTCATGGCCCTTTTGAGCGCGAGTGCCCCAAGGGCGGCCTCCCAGTTCGGGGATCCCTTTTATTATTTCAAACGTCAATTGCTCTACCTGGGATTGGGATTGCCCCTGTTTTTGCTGGCCACAAGGGTTTCCCCGGTCTTTCTGAGGAGGGTCACCTATCCGCTTCTGGGGCTCTCGGTGTTTTTGCTCCTGCTGGTACTGGTACCTGGTTTTGGGGTCAAGGTGGGAGAGGCGAGGCGATGGCTTTCCACCCCCTTTGGCACCTTTCAGCCCTCAGAGGGGGCCAAGCTCGCCCTGGTGCTGTTCTTGGCCAAGAGGGGAGTCGAAGGGGATAAGGAGAGTCTGGGGGGCTTTCTCAAGCCCCTTCTGGTGGTAGGGGTGGTATTGGGGCTGTTGCTCCTTGAGCCGGATTTCAGTGGGGCGATCTTCTTGGGAGGACTCTCCCTCTTGCTCATGCTGAGCTACGGGTGGAAGCTCTCCCATGTCCTTCTGAGCTGTCTTTTATCCTTGCCCCTTCTGGGGGTGGTGGCCCTTTCGAAGACCTATGTCCTCAAAAGGTTCATCGATTACTGGGCCTTCCTGAGCAATCCCTCCGAGGGCAGCTATCAGCTCCAGCAGGCCTTCATAGCCATAGCGAGGGGAGGAATCTTCGGTGTGGGTATCGGCCTCGGCAAGCAGAAGCTCTTCTTCCTTCCCGCTTCCCATACGGACTTCGTGCTGGCCAACCTGGGCGAGGAGATGGGCTTCCTAGGACTGAGCCTCGTCATGGGCCTCTATGGGGTGATCTTCTTGAGGGGGATGAGGATTGCCCTGAAGCACCCCGATACCTTTTGCTCGAATCTTGCAACCGGTTTGACCTTCATGCTGGTCCTTCAAGCACTGCTTAATATCGGGGTCGTCCTCGGGGTGTTCCCCACCACGGGATTGCCCCTGCCCTTCATGAGCTACGGGGGGTCGTGCCTCATAGCCTCCCTTGTGGCAGCGGGGCTGTTGCTGAATCTCTCGCGGGGCGTGGGGGAAAGGAGATGGTGCCGAAGGTGATGATAGCAGCCGGTGGTACCGGAGGACACGTGTTCCCCGCTTTGGCCTGTGCCCAGGAGTTCATCGGGAAAGGATGGGAGGTCTGCTTTGTGGGGACGGGGAGGGAGCTCGAACTGAGGACCCTTGCACGGCTGGGGCCCTACAGGGTCCTTACCGTGAGGCCCATCAAGGGCAGGGGATTTGGGAGGAAGGCCAGGGCCTTCTTGGCGCTGATCCCGGGGATCATCAGGTTCCTCGGCCTTATAAGGGAGATGAGGCTCCACATGATCTTGGGCTTCGGAATTTATGTGTCGGTAGCGGTAATGGTTGCGGGGGCCTTCCTGCGGATCCCCAGGGCAATTCACGAACAGAACGTCCAGCCCGGATTGGCCAACAGGCTCAGCGCCCCCTTCGCCCAGAGGATCTTCGTCTCCTTCGAGGAGACCCTGGGGTATTTCCCCCGGGGAAGGGCCGAGTTGACGGGAAATCCCGTCCGTGCCTCTCTCCTTGAGGAGGCCAGAAGGGAGGCACGCAGGGAAGATGCCTTTTACCTCCTTGTGCTCGGAGGGAGCCAGGGGGCCACGATCCTGAACCGGGTGGTGGTTGAGTCCATCGGGGACCTCAGGGGTCTGGGGGTTCACCTTATGCACCAGACAGGCTATGGCGATTACGATTGGGTGAGGGAGAGCTACAGGGGGACGGGAATTGATGCGGAGGTCTTTCCCTTTGACGAGCACATAGGGCGCTTTTACGGGAGGGCCCATCTGGTCCTCTGCCGTTCGGGTGCCCTGACCCTTGCGGAACTGGCTGCGGTCGGGCGGGCCTCGCTCCTGGTTCCCTATCCCCATGCGGCCGATGGTCATCAGAGGAAAAACGCCGAGGTCTTTTCGAAGCACGGGGCCTCCAAGCTCATCCCCCAGGAGGACTTTCGGCCAGAGGTATTCCTTGATACCCTGAGGGAGCTGATATCGAGGGAGGACATCCGGAGGGATATGGAGCAGAAGGCGCTCTCTTTGGGGAAGCCCAAGGCGGCGGGATTGATCGTTGAACGCTGCATGGAGCTTTTGGAAGGATGTACCGGGGCAAGATAAGGCAGATACACTTTGTGGGTATAGGCGGATCGGGTATGAGCGGCATAGCCGAAGTCCTTCACAACCTCGGGTACCGGATCACCGGGTCGGATCTCAGGCCCAACAAGGCCACCAGGCGCCTTGAGACCCTCGGTTGTCAGGTCTTCTATGGCCACAATCCCCGTTATGTGAACGGTGCCGATGTGGTGGTCGTCTCCTCAGCGGTCCCTTCGGACAACCCCGAGGTCCAGGAGGCCCTGCGGAGGAAGATCCCGGTCATCCCCAGGGCCGAGATGCTGGCCGAACTCATGCGGATGAAATACGGTATCGCTGTGGCAGGAAGCCATGGAAAGACCACAACGACCTCCATGATCGCCCAGGTCCTCGCCCACGGGGGGCTCGATCCCACCGCGGTCATAGGGGGAAGGGTCAAGGGGATAGGATGCGGTGCACGGCTGGGCACCGGGGAGTTCCTCGTTGCCGAGGCGGATGAAAGTGACGGCTCCTTCATGAAGCTCACCCCCACCATCGTCATAATCACCAATATAGATCCCGAACACCTGAACTTTTACGGGAGCTTCAAGAGGCTGAAGGAGGCCTTCTGCGAGTTCGCCAATAAGATCCCCTTTTACGGAACCGCCATCCTCTGCTGGGATCATCCGACCGTCAGGGAGATCATCCCCAGGGTGAAAAGGAGGGTCATCTCCTACGGGATTACCGAAGGAGCCAATATACGCGGGATCATAGAACAGATGGGGGGATGGGAGAGCACCTTCAGGGTACATTTGGGAGGCGAGACCCTGGGGAGGGTGAGATTGAGGGTCCCTGGCGAACACAATGTGCAGAACGCCCTGGCAGCGATAGCCTGTGGCCTCGAGCTGGGGCTTGAGTTCGGGGTGATCAAGGAGGCCCTGGAGGGGTTCGGCGGGGTTGAGAGGAGGCTCGAAAACAAGGGGGAGGTCAAGGGGGTGCTTGTGATAGACGATTATGCCCATCACCCCACCG
>QMLA01000058.1 GCA_003646585.1 Deltaproteobacteria bacterium
CGCCCCGAAGTATGCCGGAAAGGGCGTCGCCAACCCCTTGGCGGCCATCTGCGCCGCCGGGATGATGCTCGAACACCTGGGCGAAGAGGAAGCAGCCCAAAGGATCGAAAGGGCTGTAAGGGAAGTGGTCGCCAAACATCTTAAGAGCCTTTCGGCTGGCCAGATGGGCTACAGCACCTCCGAAGTCGGGGATCTCGTGGTCAAATACGTGGAAGAAGACGGAATTTAATTCCAAAAATTTTTTCTCCCACCAAACCCCTACCTCCCAAATCCCAATCGTATGCCTCTAAATTTCTTCCTTTGTTATACTCTTAGGTCAGACTTATTAAAAGAAATCTTTTTGGGAGGCGTCCATGAGGACCCAGATTCGCAAGCGTCGGGTTTATAAGGGCAAGGTATATGTTGATCCCTTTCCGGTGGAGAAGTTGAAGAGGGTTGATCGTCCGACCACCCTTATCATGGAGGACAGGGTTCAGAGGGTTGATGAACGGGACAGCGGTTTCAATAAGGCCGCCGGTTGAAAGAGAGATATCAACACACAATAGACATGGTCACTCAGCTTCTGTGTTCGATTTTTTTGCGATCGCCATGTTTTCTGCCCTCTCTTATTCCTCAGAGATGAAGACCTCTGGAGAAGTTTCGCAGGACCTCTGGATCCCAATTTATCCATTCATATACGTAGTGGTGGTTGGCTGCGCCATGATGAGCAGCGTGCTTTTCTTTAATTTTCTGAAGGCAATCAGGAAAATGGTAAAGGGATGAGCCCTATAGTGGTAGGCATAATCGGGATATTGGGTTTGCTCCTCCTTCTGGCGCTCAGGATGCAGGTAGGCTTCTGCATGGTTCTGGTGGGTTTTATCGGCTTTGGGATCCTCTGTTCCTTTGATTCCAGCTTTTCGATCCCGGGCATGGAGTTTTTATAAAACTGTACTTCCTACAGCCTGACGGTCATACCCCTCTTCATCCTGATGGGTCAGTTTGCCAACTATTCCGGGATGGGGTCCGAGATCTACCAGACGGTTTATCGATGGATAGGTTTTCTACCGGGGGGCTCAGTATAACCACAATTGGGGCCTGTGCCGGTTTTGCGGCCAAATCGGGTTCCTCACTGGCCACCGCTACCACCATGGGTATGGTGGTGCTGCCGGAGATGAAGCGCTTCAGGTACGCCGATTCCTTGGCCACGGGTTATATCGCAGCCGGCGGCACCCTGGGGATCCTGATCCCGCCGAGCACCGTGATGATAATTTACGGGATCCTGACCGAGCAGCCCATTGCCAGCCTTTTTATCGCGGGCATAATCCCGGGGGTTGCTCTTAAGCGGTCTTTTCATGGCCACCATCTATGTGATGGCCAAGCGCAATCCGAAGTTGGCCCCACCGGGTCCGAGGTTCAGCATGCGGGAAAAGCTCCTCTCCTTGAAGAACACCTGGAGCATCCTCTGTCTTTTCCTGGTGGTAATAGGGGGCTTTATGGCGGATGGTTCACACCCACCGAGGCGGCGGGAGCAGGGGCCTTTGGCGCCTTCATGATCACCCTCTTCAGGGGCAAGCTCACCTGGAAAAACCTGAAGGATTCCCTTTATCAAACCACCCTTACCACCGCCATGGTCTTCGCCATATTGATCGGGGCCAACATCTTCGGATACTTCCTGACCGTCAGTCAGATCCCCGAGCAGTTATCCCGGTGGATAGCCGGTCTCGGTTTGAACAGGTACTTGGTGATGGCGATAATAGTGTTCCTTTACATGGTATAGGGCTGCTTCATGGAGGGGCTGGCCATAATGGTCCTGACCATTCCGGTGATCTATCCCTTGATTGACCTCGGGTTTGACCCCATATGGTTCGGCGTGATAATCACCTTGGTGATGGAGATGAGCCTGATCACCCCGCCAGTGGGGGTCAATGTGTTTGTGATAAGTGGGATAGCGAAGGACGCTCGGAACAGATCGCGGAGATGATCCAGGAGAAGATCCTCAGGCAGAGGCTCCAGCAGGGTGCCAGGCTTCCCACCGAAAGGGAACTGGCCGAGGAGTTTCAGGTCAGCCGCACCGTGATCCGCGAGGCGATAAGGGAGCTTGAGGTGGCGGGGCTTGTCAAGATAAAGAAGGGTCCTAAGGGGGGAGTCTTCATAGACAATGCCTATCACAAGCCTCTAAGCACTTCCCTGAGGAAGCTGATCACATCGGGTTGGATCACCGTGGATCACATCCTGGAAGTGCGGATGTTGATAGAACCCCACATAGCCTCTCAGGCGACCCTGAAGGCCAGAAAGAGTGACATTGAGGCCATGCGAACCCTTCTGGAACACTCCATGGCAAACATGGATGATGCCGCCCTCCTGAAGAAGAACAACATCGAGTTTCATCTCCTCATCGCCAAGGCCGCGGGGAACCCTGTGTTTTGCATCCTCATGAGATCGATGATGGACATCTTGGAGGAGATAGCCCGGGACTTCTTGGTGCTTTCGATGGAGAGGGCCTTTTTGGAAACCCACCGTAGGATCTTCGAGCTCATTCTGCAGAGGGATCCCGAGAAGGTGAAGAAGACCATAGAGGAGGACATCCTCGATGTGAACGCTAAGCTCTCTGCTTTCCTTCGCAAGGCGAAGCTCTCCAGTAGCCTTTCCTGACATTGGAGGATGATCATGGATTATCGTTTTGAGACCCTGGCCATTCACTTGGGGGAGGAACCGGATCTTTGGGAGAGCGGGGATGTGGTCGCCCCCATCCACTTGAGTTCGACCTTCGCCCAGAGGGGGCCTGACGAACCCCCCAGAGGTTACAGATACTCCCGAATCGCCAATCCCACCCGGGATGTCCTGGAGAGGAAACTGGCTGCCCTTGAGGGGGCAAAGTACGCCCTCGCCTTCTCCTCGGGCATGGCGGCAGAGACTGCTGTGTTGACCGCTTTGCTCAAGCCGGGGGATCACATGATAGCCTTTGAAGATCTGTACGGGGGTACAAAGAGGGTCCTTGACCTCTTCGGGAGAAGATACGGCGTTGAGATTTCCTTTGTCGATGCGACGAAGGTGGAAAACGTCCTGGAGGCCTTTACCCCCAGGACCAGGCTGATTTGGCTGGAGAGCCCAACAAACCCCTTGCTCAAGCTTTGCGATCTGGAAGCCATAGCGAAAGAGGCACACAGGCGCGACGTCAAGGTGGTGGTCGACAATACCTTTGCCACCCCCTACTTCCAGAATCCCCTAAGATTTGGGGTGGATGTGGTGGTCCACAGCACGACCAAGTACATAAACGGACACAGCGATTGCCTGGGAGGGGCCGTTGTCCTTTCCGATGGCGACCTGTATGAGGAGCTCTCCTTCATCCGGAGGGCTACAGGCGGCGTGCTCTCTCCCTTCGATAGCTATCTGACGCTTCGCGGGCTCAAGACCCTGGCGGTGAGGATGAGACAGCACCAGGAAAATGCGATGAGGATTGCGGAGTTTTTGGAGGGTCACCCAAAGGTGATAAAGGTCCACTATCCGGGTCTGAAGAGCCACCCCCAGCACGAACTGGCCAAAAAACAAATGAGGGGCTTCGGGGGCATGCTCTCCTTCGAGATAAAGGGGGGAGCGCCGGAGGCCCAGAGGTTCATCAGGGGCCTTAAGCTCTTTTTGTTCGCCACAAGCCTCGGCGGCGTGGAATCCCTCGTCAACATACCCGCAAAGATGAGCCACGATAACCTGCCTCCCGAGGAAAGGAAACGCCTGGGAATTGGGGATAACCTAATAAGGCTCTCGGTGGGCATCGAAAACGCAGAAGACCTCATAGGAGACCTGGAAAGGGCCCTGCGGGAAATCTAAAAACCAACCCCCCATTCCCAAAACCCTTCGTTGACAGGATAAAACTTGTATGATATGTAGAATCCTAAAAATATTCTCAAAAAGAATCCTAAGGAGGTTATCATGCTTAAGAAAGGGTTATTGGGTGTGGTGGCAGTTTTGGTTTTGGGATTTGGTTTAGCCGGGGCTCAGGTGAAGACCTTTACCATCACTTCGGGGCCCATGGGAGGAGACTGGTATTCCATTGGTGGGGTGATGGGTGAGATGGCCAAGAGTGTTTTTCCCGGGGCCATTGTCACGGTGACCACGGGGGGATCGTTGTCCAACATTGAGAAGGTCAATGCGGGGAAGGCCGATGTGGGTCTCACCATGGCCAGTCTCTATGCGGATGCCCTTAAGGCCCGGGGTATCTATGTTGGGAAGCCGCATGAGAACCTGAGGGCCATAGCCTTTCTGGCCAATATTCCCATGAGTTATTTCCTGGTGCGTGCTGACAATCCCATCAAATCCATAGAGGAGATAAAGGAGAAGAAGATCCCCATAAGGATATTGACCTCCAAGAGGGGCAGTTCTCCTTCCCTGGCTGCCGAGCGGATGCTCAAGGAGTACGGCATCACCTTTGAGGGCATCAAGAAGTGGGGTGGTAGGGTCTCCTTTGTCTCCTATGCCGAGGCCTCAAATCTCATCAAGGACGGCCATGCTGATGCCTGGATAGGGCCCATGGTATCGGCCATCGTGGAATTGACCACGGTGGTGAAGATGAAGATGCTCCCCATCAAGCCCTCGGTCCTTGACAGGCTCAAGGAGAAGTACAACTACGTGAAGATCACCCTCCCCAAGGGCAAGTACTACTTCGTCAAGGAGGATACGCCTCATATGGCCGAGTCCGTGATAGTGATCTGTCAGAAGAAGCTGCCCGAGGAGGTGGTTTACAAGTTCACCAAGGTCCTTCTTGAGAACCCCGATCGCATCCGCAACATCCACAAAACTTACAGCGTATTTGATCCTGCCAATGCCTGGAGGAATGTCGGTGGCCCCCTCCATCCCGGTGCGGAGAGGTATTACAAGGAAAAGGGCTATATGAAGTGAGTTTGTCATGGCTGGGCGTGCCTCTTCCCCTCTGGAGAAACTGATATCGCTCGGGTTTCTGATCTTTTCCTGCTATCACCTCTGGACCACGGCCTTTGGTATTCCCATCTCCTATCTGCACCGTCCCCTCTATTTGACCTTTGCGCTATCGCTCGGGTTTCTGATCTACGACTCCAGGGGGAAGAGGCACCAAGGCCGGCCCAGCTGGGCCGATGTGCTTTTGGGCCTTTTGGCCTTGATCTGTTTTGGGACAGTGGCCTCCCTGTATGAAATGACGTCCCAGCGGCTCTCCATGGTGGATCCCCTGACCCCCTGGCAGCTGGTGGCGGGTGGGTTGAGTGTGTTGTTGGTCCTTGAGATCACCCGCAGGACCGTGGGGTGGGTCCTTTCGGCGGTGGTGGTCCTGGCCCTTCTTTATGCCTTTTTCGGGCCCTTTATGCCCCATGCCCTGGCCCACAGGGGCTTCAGTCTAAGGGACATGATCGACTATCTCAATTTCGGCCTCGATGGTATTTATTCCATCCCCACCGGGGTGGCCTCAACTTACATTGTGGTCTTCATCATCTTCGGCACCTTCCTGGAGATGTCAGGGGCCGGGGATGTGTTGATGGATCTGGGTCGGGCCCTGGCCGGTCGTTTCAGGGGGGGTCCGGCAAAGATAGGGGTTTTGGCCAGTGCCTTCTTCGGAAGTATTTCGGGTTCGGCGGCTGCCAATGTGTATGCCACCGGTACCTTCACCATCCCCTTGATGAAACGCCTTGGGTACAGCCCGGCCTTTGCCGGGGCGGTGGAGGCGGCATCAAGCACCGGGGGGCAGCTCATGCCGCCGGTCATGGGGGCCGCGGCCTTCCTGATGGCCGATATCCTGGGCATCCCCTATCTGAAGGTGTGCAAGGCTGCCCTGCTTCCGGCCATCCTCTACTTTCTGTCCATCCTGCTTATGGTGGATTTCGAGGCGGCTAAGAAGGGGCTCAGGGGGATAGGGGCCGAGGAGCAGCCCTCCTTGAAGGAGGTGCTCAAGCGCAGCTTCCTACTTTTGCCGATCTTGGTGCTTTTGGTGGTCATGCTCATGGGGTATACGGCCTTCCGGGCAGCCTTAATTGCCACGGCCTCCACGGTCCTTGTCTCCATGTTTTCGCCCAAGTATCGGATGGGACCGAGGAGGATCATCAAGGCCCTGGTGGTTAGCGGTCAACGCAATGTGTTGATTGCTTCGGCCTGTGCCGCTGCAGGGATCATTATCGGAGTGGTGACCCTTACGGGGATTGGTCTCAACATCAGTTCCATCATCCTCTCGGCCTCGGGAGGGATAACCCTTGTGGCCCTTGGCCTCATCATGGTGGCCTCCATTATCATGGGAATGGGAACCCCTACCACCGTCGCCTACATAATTGTGGCCACCTTAGGGGTGCCCTCTTTGAGGCAGTTGGGTTTTGATGCCCTGTCGTCGCACTTTTTTGTGTTCTACTTCGGGGTGCTGTCCATGGTCACGCCACCTGTGGCCGTGGCCGCCTATGCGGCGGCCGAGATAGCCAAGGAGGACATGATAAAGATCGGCCTCACGGCGGTGAAGTTGTGCTTTGTGGCCTTCCTCATCCCCTATGTTTTCATCCACGAGCCGGCCCTCCTGATGGAGGCTTCCTGGGGGAAGGTCCTTGTGGAGTTTGTAACCGCCGTTATGGGTGTGGTGGCACTGGCTGCATCCTTCCAGGGGTGGCTGTTCGGGACCTTGGGGCTTCCCCTGCGCATGGGCCTTTTCCTTTCGGCCATCCTTCTGATCCTGCCGGGGATGGACACGAACTTGGTGGGGGTTTGTCTGTTTCTGGTCCTTTTGGCCGTGGCCTATCTCAGGAGGCCGCGACAGGAAGCCTTGGGAACACAAACCGCGGGAGGTTATCGTCATGGCGAAGGAATTGATCCGTCCTGAAGGATCCTGGGTAGCTCTAGTTGCCCCCTTTGGGCCCAAAGGAGAGGTGGATTTCGACGGGTTCAAGGCCCTAGTGGATTTCCAGGTGGCCAACGGCACATC
>QMLA01000059.1 GCA_003646585.1 Deltaproteobacteria bacterium
ATCTTGGGGAGGAGAATGACCAATTTCGTGTAGATTTTGATTTGACGAAACGATACCCCTTTTAAGTAGATTTCAAATGAGGCAACCCGCGACCTTGACATCAGAACCCGGCTTACGTATGCTTTCATTTGGTGCCGAGGTAGCTCAGGCGGTAGAGCAGCGGACTGAAAATCCGCGTGTCGGCGGTTCGACTCCGTCCCTCGGCACCACCTTCCGGGAGGGAAAAGATCCTGGCTACCTTGGGTCGCCCCACGGGATATACGGGAGGTCAGAGGTCCTTTTTCGGGGTTTTGTCCGTTTAAACCCAAAGAAAGGAACTCATGGGCGAAATCTGGAAGGAAGTCCTCAATTACTTAAAGGGAACCCTTGCCTTCAATGCTTATGAGACGTGGATAAAGCCCCTCAGGGCAAAGGTCGAGGGAAACACCCTCGTGATCGCCACTCCCAACAAGTTCTTCCGCGAATGGGTAAAGGAACATTACATGGAACACATCCGCGAAGCCCTAAACCGCATGGAGCGGGGATCCCTGGATGTGGAATTCATCGTTGAAAAGGCCCCTGAATCATTCACACCCACTGTGGAAGACGACGAAAGGATTAAACAGGCCCTTCAGGCCTTCCATCCCCGTTACACCTTCGAGAACTTCGTCGTCGGAAGCGGAAACCAATTGGCTCACGCGGCAGCACTGGCTGTGGTGGAAAAACCCGGGCAGAGATACAACCCCCTATTCATTTACGGAGGTGTGGGCCTAGGAAAAACCCACCTTCTTAATGCCATTGGACAACAGGTAATAAAAGAAAGAAAGGTTAGCGATCCTTTGAAAGTGTGTTACATTTCAGCTGAAGAATTCACCAATGAACTCATCAATTCAATTAGATATGAACGAATGGACAGCTTCAGAAACAAGTATCGAACAATGGATGTTTTATTAATTGACGATATTCAATTTATTGCCGGAAAGGAACGCACTCAAGTGGAATTTTTTCACACTTTCAATACTCTTTATCAGAACAAAAAACAGATAGTAATAACTTGTGACAGATTTCCAAAGGATATCACCAACATCGAAGAACGATTGAGATCGCGTTTTGAATGGGGGCTTATAGTAGACATTCAGCCTCCGGATGTTGAGACCAAGGTAGCCATACTTAAGAAAAAGGCCGAGATAGAGAATATAGAACTTCCCGATGACGTTGCCTTTTATTTGGCATCAAAAATCGATTCATCTAATATAAGGGTGTTGGAAGGATGCCTTATAAGGCTGGGAGCTTATGCTTCTCTTACCCGCAGGAGGATAGACATAGAACTGGCGAAGGAAGCCCTCAGGAATATCGTGAAGGATGAGCAGCCTGTGACGATAGAAAGGATCATTCAAAAGGTCGCCTCCTATTTCAATGTGAAGCCAAAGGAATTGACTTCGCAGAGGCGTCTTCAGAAGATCGTGTTGCCGCGCCAAGTAGCGATGTATCTGGCCAAAAAATATACCGAAGCCCCCTTGGTGGAAATAGGCAGGAGGCTTGGTGGGAGGGATCATTCCACCGTCATCTATGCCATAAAGAAGGTCGAACAGAAGCTGCAGCGCGACCGCGTCTTCGGTGAGATGATCGAGGAGCTTGAGAAGATGTTGAAAAGTTGAGGATGTTGATTTCGCTATCTGCTTTCCTGACAAATATTTTCGCGCATTTTCGGGGGATATCCGGGTTTTCAACATTTTCAACATCGTGAGGGAGAGCTATGAAAGTAACACTTTCAAAGGAAGAACTTCAGAAGTCCCTTTCTAGGCTCCAAGGGGTTGTGGAAAAGAGGACCATTTATCCCATCCTTTCTCATGTGTTGATTTCGGCAGAGGAAGAGGGAATTTTCATTGAGGCCACCGATCTTCAAATAAGTTTGAGGGAAAAGGTCAGGGGGGAGATACGGGAAGGGGGAAGAGTGTGTCTTCCGGCAAGGAAGTTTTACGAAATCGTGAGGGAAATGCCCCATGGAGAACTGATGTTAAGTCAGGAGGAAAATTTTTGGGTAAGCCTCTCCAGCGGGAGGATATCCCTGCGGATGCCGGGACTTGATCCCGCGGACTTTCCCGCCTTTTCTTCCCCCGGGAGGGATTTCTTTTCGATAAACTCGGGGGTTTTGAGGAAGATGATACGCAAGGTGGCCTTCTGTGCGTCATCCCAGGAATCGAGCATGAATCTGCACGGTGTCCTGTTTGAAGTGGAGGGGGAGAAGCTAAGGCTTGTCGCAACCGATGGCCACCGTTTGGCCCTTTATGAACAGCCCGTGGAAGCTGCGTGGAACGAGGGATCCGTGGTCCTTCCCCGCAAAGGGATGACAGAAATCAGGAAGGTCTTCCATCAGGAGGAGGTCTTGAGGGTCTATCAGGCGGAGAATCTGGTTCAGTTCAGAGGGGAAAATTCGGTGCTTTCTGTGCGCATCCTTGAAGGGAAGTTCCCGGAGTACCGGTATGTGCTTCCAAAGGGCCTTGAGAACAGGACCCTTTTGGGCAGGTCCCTTCTGCTGGCCGCTTTGAGGAGGGCCGATGTCTTCGCAAGCGAGAGAGGGGAAGGCGTGAGGATGGATTTATCCCCCGAAGGGGTTTTGGAACTCAAGGCTGGAGGAGGAGATGCAGGGGAATTCTCCGAAGCGGTCTCGGTGGATTATCAAGGGCAATCGATGAGCATCATGTTCAATGCAAGGTATCTGATCGAGGCCTTAAATGTCATGGATGGGGAGAGAATCAGCCTTGAGCTGAGGGACAGCGAGAGCGCAGGGCTGTTGAAGGAAGAAGGAACCGATGAGTACCTTTATTTGATAATGCCCATGCGAATGCTGGAGTAAAGGGTGCAGAGGACTTACACAGCCAGCAGCATAAAGGTCCTTGAGGGACTTGAGGCAGTCAGGAAGACCCCGGGGATGTACATCGGCAACACCGGGCTTGAGGGGCTCCATCATCTGGTGGAGGAGCTCGTCGACAACAGCATAGATGAGGCCCAGGCCGGGTTCTGTTCGCGGATAGAGGTCACCATCCACATGGATAACAGCATCACCGTGAAGGACGATGGAAGGGGCATTCCCACTGAGGTTCACCCGCAGGAAGGTAAGTCGGCCCTTGAGGTGGTCCTGACGAAACTCCATGCTGGGGGAAAATTCGACGAAGGAGTTTACAAGATCTCGGGAGGGCTGCACGGGGTTGGCCTGTCGGTGGTAAATGCCCTTTCGGAATACTTGGAGGTGGAGATCTATCGGGATAAGAGGGTATATCATCAGCGTTATCAGAGGGGGAGGCCCGTAACGCCGCTTGAGGTAAAGGGATGTACAGATCGGCAGGGAACCTCCATACGGTTTAAGCCCGATCCCGAGATCTTTGGCGATCTCGAGTTCAATTATGAGCATCTCTGTCATCGTCTGAGGGAACTTGCCTTTTTGAACAGGGGGATTTCCATCACCCTTGAGGATGAAAGGACTGGGAAAAAAGCGTTCTTCTGTTATGAAGGTGGAATCATCGAGATGGTGAAGCAGCTGAACAAAAACAAGGAAGTCATCAATGAGGAGCCCGTCTACATCAAAGGGGAAAGGAACGGCTGTCTTGTCGAGGTGGCCATTCAGTACAATGAGGGATTCAACGAAAATATCCTGTCGTTCGCGAACTGTATCAAGACCATTGAAGGTGGGAGTCACGTTGTGGGTTTCAAATCAGCCCTGACCCGTACCCTCAATGCCTTCTTCAGCCAGAAAGGAGGACACAGGGACCTGAAGGAAGGATTGACAGGTGATGACGCAAGGGAGGGGCTCACCGCGGTGATCAGCGTCAAGTTGCCAAGACCTCAATTTGAGGGTCAGACCAAGACGAAGTTGGGCAACAGCGAGGTTAAGGGAATAGTCGAGTCCATTGTGAACGAAGGGCTTTCGGATTATCTGGAGCGTAACCCCCAGGAGGCCAGAAAGATCCTCTCCAAGATCATCGAGGCCGCCAGGGCGAGGATAGCGGCTCGCAGGGCGCGGGAACTGATGCGGAAGAAGGGAACCCTTGAGAACACCTTCCTTCCCGGCAAATTGGCCGATTGTCAGGAGAGGGATCCCGACAAAAGGGAGCTTTTCATCGTCGAGGGAGAAAGTGCAGGGGGATCGGCAAAACAGGCCAGGGACAGGCGGTATCAGGCCATCTTGCCCATAAGGGGGAAGATCATTAATGTAGAAAAGGCGAGGGTCGACAAGGTCCTCTCCAATGAGGAGATAAGGACCATCTTTTCGGCCCTTGGGGTATCGACCCTGAGAAATGACTTCCCTCCTGAGGATTTGCGCTACCACAAGGTCATAATAATGACGGATGCCGATGTCGATGGTTCTCACATAAGGACGCTCCTTCTGACCTTTTTCTTCAGGCAGATGGCCCCCTTGGTGGAGAACGGTTACCTTTACATAGCTCAGCCCCCCCTCTATCGGGTGAAGGTCGGGGAGGAGACGGTGTATCTCAAGACCGAATCGGACCTGGATGAGTTTGTGATCGAGAGGGCCGTGAGGAAGCTCCGCCTCAGGGGAAATGATGGAACTGAGATCGGCGGGAAGGAGCTGTCGGGGTTGCTGAGGAGGGTCTTCGAGTTCAGGCGCCTGATGGGGATATTGGAAAAGAGGGGGATCCCGAGGCAACTGGTGATGGCCATGCTCGGTGTCGGCATAAGGAACAGAGGGGATTTCTCTCGGAGGGAGAAGCTGGAAGGGATTGTCGAGGAGATAGGGGGGGATGTGCAGGTGAAGGGGATAGAGGAGAGCGGGGGCCTTTACTTTCTCGTCTTCACCGACTTGGAAGGCCGTACCCGCAGGATGGGGTGGGATTTTGTCGAGTCCAAGGAATACCGTCGGATGCTCGCCCTTTACGGGGAACTCAAGGACTTCTTGGAACTCTTTCCCCTTGTGTTGAGTCATGACGGTCACAGGGAAAGGATCGCCGAAATCTTCGAGCTCACCGACAGGGTCCTGGAGATAGGCCGAAAAGGCCTTTATATCCAGAGGTATAAAGGTCTCGGCGAGATGAATCCCGAGCAGCTCTGGGAGACCACGATGTGTCCGGATACCCGGTCCCTTTTGCAGGTCAAGATCGAGGATGCCGTGGCCGCCAACGAGATCTTCAGCGTGCTGATGGGTGAGCAGGTGGAGGAACGCAGGAAATTCATAGAGGAAAACGCCCTGAGCGTGGAGAACATAGACATCTGATATTCCCTTGGGGAAAAGCCGGAGATGGTTGTGGCTGTAACGGGAGGCATATGTACGGGAAAGACCGTGGTCGCCCAGGAGTTGGCCAGGTCCTTGGGAACCGAATTCATCAGTTTGGATGGCCTTTCCCACAAAGCGATCGAAAGGGGGTCTAAGGGCTACTGGAAGGTGGTGAAGGCCTTCGGGCGGGAGATCCTCGGGTCCGATGGGGAGATCGATCGCAGGGCTTTGGCATCTCTGATCTTCGAAGATCCCAAAAAGAGGGAGATGCTTGAAGGGATCGTCCATCCCCTGGTGGAGGCGGAGTTGAGGAAGACCCTCGAGGAGCTGGGGGGCAAGGCCGTGGTGGAGGCTCCCCTTCTCATTGAGAAGGGGATGCATGAGGAGGTGGACTTCACGGTGTTGGTCTATTGTTCAAAGGAGGTGCAATTGCGAAGGCTTATGGAAAGGGACCGCCTTCAGGTGGAAGAGGCTGAACGCAGGATCAAGGCACAGCTTCCGCTGCAACTGAAGGTCGCCTTCGCCGATTATCTGGTAAACAACGATGATGGCCTCCATTACACCAGGGAGCAGGTATTGCGGATTGCCCGAGACATCCTGAAGAAATCCCCAGGAGGAAGCCCATGAATGCCCTGCATCTGACCGAGCTGAAGAAGATGAAGGTGAACGAGCTCATAAAGCTTGCCCACGATTTGGGAGTTGAGAACCCCACGGGGATGAGGAAGGAGGAGCTGATTTATTCAATCCTCCAGACCCATGCCCAGAGGGACGGGGTGATCTACGGAGAGGGGGTGCTGGAGATCCTGCCCGATGGATTTGGATTCCTCAGGTCCCCGGAGAACAGTTACCTTCCAGGCCCCGATGACATTTACGTTTCGCCCTCTCAGATAAGGCGCTTCAACCTCTTGACGGGGGATATGGTAAGCGGACAGGTCAGGCCTCCGAAGGAGGGCGAGCGATATTTTGCCCTGCTGAAGGTCGAAAAGATCAACCACGAAGACCCCGAAGGGGCAAAGGAAAGGGTCCTCTTTGACAACCTCACGCCCCTTTATCCCATGGAAAAATTCAACCTGGAATACGATTCAGAGGACTACTCAACGAGGGTGATGGATCTTCTGACCCCTGTCGGCAAGGGACAGAGGGGGCTCATAGTTTCTCCACCCAGGGCCGGAAAGACCATGCTCCTTCAATCGATAGCCCATGCCCTGATGAAGAACCATCCCGAGGTCCATCTCATCGTCCTGCTGATAGATGAACGGCCCGAAGAGGTGACCGATATGGAACGGACGGTCAAGGGCGAGGTCATAAGCTCCACCTTCGATGAGCCCCCTCAGAGGCACGTTCAGGTGGCGGACATGGTCATCGAGAGGGCGAAGAGGCTCGTCGAGTACAAGAAGGACGTGGTGATCCTCCTTGACAGCATTACGAGGCTGGCCAGGGCTTACAATGCCATTGTTCCCTCCAGCGGGAAGGTCCTTTCCGGGGGTATCGAGGCCAGTGCGCTTCAGAAGCCCAAGAGGTTCTTCGGGGCCGCCCGGAACATCGAGGAGGGAGGGAGCTTGACCATCATAGGTACCGCCCTGATTGAGACCGGCAG
>QMLA01000060.1 GCA_003646585.1 Deltaproteobacteria bacterium
AGTTGACCGAGGCCATAGCCCTTGCCCACGATCTCGGCCACACCCCCTTTGGCCACGCGGGCGAGGATGCCCTGGACCGCCTCATGGGGCCCTGGGGGGGGTTCGAGCACAATCTTCAGAGCCTCAGGGTTGTGGAGGTCCTTGAGGAACGCTATCCCAACTTTCCGGGACTGAACCTCACCTTTGAGACCCGCGAGGGTTTGGCCAAACACTCAAGGCACGATCATCCCGAGCTTGAGGAATTCAACCCGGAGGAGGCCCCGACCCTTGAGGCCCAGCTCATCGAGGTGGCCGACGAAATAGCCTACAACAATCACGATATAGATGATGGCCTGAAATCGGGCCTTTTGAGCCTCGAAGAACTGGAGGAGCTCGAACTCTGGCGGGAGGTCTGGAGGGTCGTCAATCGCAAATATCCTCATGGCGGCAGAAAACAGCTCATCTATTCGGCCATAAGCCACCTCATAAGCCTCCTGATGCACGATGTGGCCTCAGAGACCAGTAGGCGCATACGGGAAAACGGCATAGAGACCTTGGAGGATGTGAGGCGCTTCGGCCATCCCCTTGTGGGGTACAGCAGCTCGGTGGCCGAGGAGAACAGGCGGCTCATGGACTTCCTCTACCGGAGGCTCTACTGCCACTGGCGCGTGGAACGCATGAGGGCCAAGGCCGAACGGATGATAACCGAGCTCTTCAAGGCCTACATCGACAATCCCAAACTGCTTCCCGAGAAGTACCAGAGGCGGATGCAGGAGGAACTGCCCCAAAGGGTGGTTTGCGATTATATAGCGGGGATGACGGACCGCTTCGCTGTGGAGGAATACAAGAGGCTTTTTGATCCCGACTGGAGGGTTTAGGGTGAGACCCCCACTGGTTGAGGCGATGCTCGATCCGGGCTTTTACCCCCACAGGCCCAAAGGGGTAAGGCTCATCGAGACCCATATCTCCTGGGTGTTCCTCACGGGACCTTATGCCTACAAGGTGAAAAAACCCGTGAACTTCGGCTTTCTGGACTTCACCACCCTCAAGCAGCGCATGCACTTCGCCCGAGAAGAGGTGAGGCTCAACCGCAGGCTCTCCCCCGATGTCTACCTCGGGGTCCTGGAGATAAGGAGGCGGGATGGCGAGTTCAGCCTCCAGGGGCCGGGTGAGGTGGTGGAGGTGGCAGTGTGGATGAGGGAACTCCGGGAGGAATGGAGGCTTGATCTGCTGCTGGAGTCGGGGAGGGTGGGGCAGGACCTTTGGGACCTCATCGCCGAAAGGATAGCCCGCTTCCATGGGGAGGCCGAGACCAGTCCCCATGTTGCCTCTTTTGGCGAACCCGAAAAGGTCATGGTGAATGTGAAGGAGAACTTCGATCAAACTGAGCCCTTCAGGGACATGACCATTCCCAGGGGCTGGTTTGTGGACTTAAGGGATTACTCCTTGGGCTTTCTGGCCGAACGGAGGGACCTCTTCAAGAAGAGGATTCGGAGCGGTCGTATCCGTGAAGGGCATGGCGACCTTCACACCGAAAACATCTACTATGACGGGGAAAGGCTCTATGTGCTCGACTGCATCGAGTTCAACGAGAGGTTCAGGTTCCAGGACACAGCTTCCGATGTCGCCTTCCTTTTGATGGACCTTGAGGCAAGGGGGTTTGAGCAAGGGGGGTGGCGTTTCCTCAACGGTTACCTGCAATACAGTGGAGATTTCGAACTCCTTCAGGTCCTCCGTTTCTATAAAATCTACAGGGCCTACGTGAGGGGGAAGATCGAAAGTTTCCAGATGGCCCAGAAGGGAAAGGCGGCCCAGGAGAAGGCAAGGAGGTATTTCGAGCTTGCCTGGCGTTATCTGGTCGAAGAAAGGCCCCGTTTCCTTCTGGCAAGCTGTGGGATCATGGGCAGTGGCAAGAGCACCCTTTGCATGGAGCTTGCCTCAAGGCTCGGGGCGGTCCTTATAAGGTCCGATTCGGTGAGGAAGCTCTCCTTGGGGATCCCCCCCTGGGAGCACCGTTACGAACCCTTCGGGCAGGGCATTTACAGCCCCGAGGTCACCGATTCGGTTTACCGTAAGATGATCTCCCTTGCGGAGGAGGTCCTTGGGGCCGGATATCCGGTGATCCTGGACGGCTCCTTCTCCAGGGCTTCCCACAGGAGGATGGTCTCAGAGCTCGCCCAGAGGTTGGGCATTCCCTATCTATTCCTTTACACCCAATGCCCGGTGGAGGTAATAAAGGAGAGGATAGGCAAAAGGAGGGATATCTCAGACGGGAGGGTCGAGATCCTCGAGGAGCATATCCGTTCCTTCGAGACCCCAAAGGAGCTTCCCCCTGAGAGGGTCCTTTCCGTCGATACCCGGGGACCCCTCTCGGTGGAGGTGATCCGGGAAGTGAAGGAAAGGGTTAGGTGAAGGAGGGCAATCGCCAGAAGGAGCTTTGGGCCTATGTGAGGCTTCTGGAGGAATTCCTCCAGGTCTGGCTCTATTTCAAGGACCTTTACCGCAAGTATCGCAGGAAGGAATTGACCTTTGGAGATATCGCCGCTTTTGTGGGCGACAAGGACCCCTACCTGCCCATGTACCACCTGAAAGAGCTTTCCCACCGGCTCTTCCGGGATCCCGAAGGGGAGCCCCCTGAGGAGGGGAGGCTCATAGATCTGGCCATAGGCTCCATCTTCCATGAGGCCATGAAGCTGAGGGAAAACCTCTATCAGCTGGAGGTTTACAGGCCTTCTTATCAGAGGATCAGGACCGAGGAACTTTCCCCTTACCAGGAGAGGCTCCATCGGGAGTTCTCCAAGATCGGCAGGAGGGCCGAGAGGGCCCTAAGGGAAGGGATGGCCGAGGCCCGGAGGCTCTTTCAGAACACCCTGGAGCAGATAAGGGCCTTCATGGCCGCAAGGGGGAAGGGAAATCCCTTGCTCGTTCGCTTTCTGCTTAAGTCCGAGGGCCTCCTGCGCCGCGCCTACGGCAGGAGGGGCTTCGATAGCCTGATGGCGGAGATATTTCCGGGAGGGGTGGCCTCGGCCTTAAGGGAAGGGGCCTTAAGCCTTATGGAAGGGATGCATTTCGGGGAGGCCGAAAAACTCTGGGAACGTTACCTGCGATTCAACCCCGATGATCTGGAGGCCCGTTTCCTGAGACTTTATTGCCGGGGCTACGATGCATATCTTCAGAACAGATATGGGGTGGCCTTGACGGCGTGGCGGAAGGCATTGAGGTTTGCCGAGGCCATGGGGGTCTCAAACGCCAAGGGGTACCTCGAGAGGATGGCGGAACTGACGGCCCGTATGGGAAGGGAATTGCAGGAGGAGGACAAGGAAGGTCAGGCCAGGGTTGCCTTCAGGCTTTCGGAGAGACTCAGGTTGAAAAGCATGCAAGGAGGGAAAGATGCCGATTTACGAGTTTGAGTGTGAGAACTGTGGAGAGACCTTTGAGACCCTGTTGCTTTCGCGATCCAATGAGGTGAGCTGTCCCCACTGTGGGGGGAGGAACCTCAAGAGGGTGATGTCGATTTGTGCCTTCTCTGCAGGAGGAAGATTCCGCTCAACCGCTTCGAGTTCCGGCGGCTGTTCCGGCTGCAGTGCCACAAGTTGCGCAGGGTGTAAGCCCTAAAGAAAGGCCTCCTTCATCCTGAAGATAGCTCCCTCAACCCCTCCGGGGTATTCCCGTTCCAATTTCCGCTTCAATTCCTCCACCTGGTTGAAGCGCACCAGATCCTCCATGTCATCGAGCCTCTCGTAAACCCCGGCCCTCCTCCCCAGGCAGAAATTGAGCTTCTCGTCAGGGGAGAGGGAGAGGAAGCGGTCGATTATCCCCAGCAGTTTCGGCTTTTCTTCGGGTATCTTCCCCTCCAGTTCCCCCAGAAGGTTCAGGATGTGGTCGCTTACTAGGTAACTTTCGGCCTCAAGGGACTCCACAAAGAGCCTTATCTCCCTCACCACCTCCTCTTCGCTTTCGAGCTCAAACTCCCCTTCCCGAATCCTTTCCCACAGGGGCATCTGGGGCAGGACCATGAGGGTCCTCAAACGGATGAAGTGGGGGCTGATTTGGTTCAGGACCTCAGCGGTCTTCAGAGCGTGTTCCCTCCACCACCGCCTTCCTCCAAGCCCTGGCATGACGTACTCGGAAAGCTCGATTCCGGCCTCCATGATCTTTCTGCCCGCCTCAATGTGCTGAGAAGCCGTAACCCCCTTTCTCATGTAATCGAGGAGGGGATCCCATCCGGTCTCAAGGCCCAGGTGCAGCCTCGTGAGGCCGGCTTCCCTCAGCAGTTTCAGGTCCTCGACGGTCTTGGTCCTCGCGATGGTTCGGGAACGGGCATAGCTGGTTATCCTTTCCACCTGGGGGAACCTTTCCTTCAGATGGGTGAGGATCTCGGCGAGGTCTTGGGCCTTAAGCACAAGGGAGTTGGCATCCTGCAGGAACACCGTCCTTCCCCCTAGGTGGAGCCAGAGGGCAATCATGCGGAAACACTCATTGTAAGGATGGCCGAACACATAATGGAGGACCTCCCTGGAGATCTCCCCCCCTGCCCCGAGGCGCCAAGAAAGTTCCCTCAATTGCTGGGCTATCCGGTAAGCGTTGTCGATGTCCTCCTTTACCTCCTTTACGCTTCGGCGCTCAAACCGCCTGCCCTTGTAGATGTGACAAAAAAGGCACTTGTTCCACGGACAGTTGCGGGTGATCCGCAAAAGAAGGCTGTAAGCCTCACTTGGTGGCCTTATGGGACCTATCTCAAACCTTATGTCCTGCATCCCAAAACAGGATATGTCCTGCATCCCAAAACAGGATAACCCCCTATTTGGGGAGTTTCAATCTCTTTTGATAGATCCTCACCGCCCGGTTGTGTTCCTTGAGGGTTCTGGAAAAGTGGTGGGTACCGTCGTTTTTGGAGACGAAATAAAGGTAAGGGACATCGGCGGGATAAAGGGCAGCCCTGAGGGATTCCATCCCGGGATTGCATATGGGGGTGGGGGGGAGTCCCCGCAGAAGATAGGTGTTGTAAGGGGTAGGGGTCCGGAGGTGTTCCCTGCGTAGATCGCCCCGAAATTTCTCACCAAGGCCGTAGATCACGGTGGGATCGGCACAGAGGGGTATCCGCTTCTTCAGGCGGTTGTGGAATACCGCTGATATGAGGGGTTTCTCCCACGAGACGGACGTCTCCTTCTCGATGATGGAGGCCAGGGTGAGGACCTCGTAGTCGCTGAGCCCGAGCTCTTTGGCCCTAAGGGAGAAGGCCTCAGGCCAGTGGCGGCGGAAATTATCGACCATCACCCTTATGACCCTCTTCGGGTCCTCCGCGGGGGAGAAGAGGTAGGTATCGGGGAAGAGGAATCCCTCAAGGCTTGGGTAATGAAGGCCCAGGGATTGCAGAAAATGCCGATCCCCAGCTGCCTTAAGGAAGGCCTCCTTTGATTCGATCACCCCCTCCTGCTTCAGGATCTCGGCGATCTGGCTCACGGTTAAGCCCTCCGGTATCACCACCTTCAACAGGATTCCCTTTCCCTCCCTCAGGATCCTCAGGATCTCGAGGGGAGGCAGGGGCTCTTGGAAGCGGTAAATGCCGGCCCTTATCCTCCTGTCCGTTCCCGTCAGCCTCCCATAGAGGTAGAGGGGAAGAGAGGCTCCGATTAGTCCCCTCTCTTTGAGCAACAGCAGGACCTCCTTGAAACTCGCCCCCTTGGGTATGGTCACCTCCTGGGGAGTCCAGGATGGGGGAGGGGTGC
Organism: Deltaproteobacteria bacterium; assembly: GCA_003646585.1. Taxonomy (GTDB): domain Bacteria; phylum Desulfobacterota; class B13-G15; order B13-G15; family B13-G15; genus B73-G16. The sequence continues at coordinate 5,709 of QMLA01000060.1, forward strand.
TGAGTTCGGACCAGGAGAGGACCAAGAGCAGGAAGGCCCCTGCGGCCAGAAGGATGAAGGGTTTATCGGGACGCATCGCCGTGTCTCCGCGCCTCCAGGTACCCTTGGAGGATGATGGCTGCCGCCAGTTTGTCCCTCACCCTCCTCCTCTTGCGGCGGCTCTGATCGGCCTGAAGCAGGATCCTTTCGGCCTGCTGGGTGCTGAACCTCTCGTCCCAGAGCCTCACGGGGAGGCCGAGGACCGCTTTGAGTTCCTCGGCAAAGGCCATCACCTTCTGGGCCTGGACCCCAAGGGAGCCGTCTGCCCGAAGGGGCAACCCTATGACCACCTCTTGGACGTCGTACCGAAGGGCTATTTCCCTGAGCCGCTTCAGGGTCTCTGACCCTTTCCTCTCTATGACCTCGAGCCCCTGAGCGATGATCCCCATCTGGTCGCTCAAGGCGACCCCTATGCGTTTCTCCCCCACATCCAAACCCATGATCCTCATGGTCTTTAAGGATTATACTAATCCATCTTCCTCAGGCCCGAGAAGGTTGCCTTCCCTTTACCGTTGATGATACCCTTAGGGCCACCATGGCCAACGGGATGAAGATAAGGTGGCTTGTAGTGGGTCCCCTTCAGACCAACTGTTACATCCTTTCCTGTGAGAGGACGGGCCTTTGTGCGGTGATAGATCCTGGAGGGGATGGGCCAAGGATCCAGAGGGCCATAGAAGAGGAAGGGCTTGAGGTCCTCTACATCATCAATACCCATGGACATTTCGATCACACCGCCGCCAATGCCTACCTGAAGGCCATAAGCGGTGCCGAGCTGCTCATCCACCGGGCCGATGCCTCAATGATCCTCCAACAATCAAGGAGTGCGGCCATGTGGGGGTTGGAGGTGGAGGATTCGCCCCCACCCGATAGGTTTATCGATGAGGGTGACCTCGTCATCGTCGGCGACATCACCCTCAGGGTCCTCCACACCCCTGGCCATACCCCCGGGGGGATTTCGCTCTTCACCGATAAGGTGGTATTTGTGGGCGATACCCTCTTTGCGGGTTCCATAGGCAGGACCGACTTCCCGGGCGGAAATTACCACCAGTTGATCTC
>QMLA01000061.1 GCA_003646585.1 Deltaproteobacteria bacterium
CATCCAGCTACCTCAAAGGAAGGAGCTTTGTAAGGACCCGGCCGAGGAGATCGCCCCGGGGCTGGATCATCGTTAAGGGGGCAAGGAGGAACAACCTGAAGGGGGTTTCGGTGGCCTTTCCCCTGGGGATATTGTGTGCGATCGGGGGGGTTTCGGGTTCGGGAAAGAGCACCCTGGTGGATGTGCTCGCAGAGGGCTTAAGGGAGATGAGGAAGGGGTCCGTCCCCCATGGTGTCGATGCAATAGAGATAAGGGGGGGAGTGCAGAAGGTGGTGGTGGTCGATCAGAGCCCCCCGGGAAGGGATCCCAGGTCAAATCCTGCCACCTACACAGGCGCCTTCAGGTTCATAAGGGAGATTTTCTCCCGCACTTATGCCGCTCGTGTGAAGGGGTGGGGACCGGAACGCTTCAGCTTCAACGTCCGTGGGGGACGCTGTGAGGTATGCAAGGGTCAGGGGAGGGTCAGGGTGAAGCTCGGCTTTTTGCCCGAGGTCTTTGTTACCTGCGAACATTGCGGGGGGACCCGCTATGAGAGGGAGGTGCTCGAGGTCAAATACAAGGGACTGAATATCGCTGAGGTCCTGGACATGACCGTGAACGAGGCCGTAGGGTTTTTCCGCAACATACCCCAGGTGAAGGAGAGGCTTGAGCCCCTCAAGTGGGTGGGGCTCGGATACCTCAAGCTGGGTCAGCCCCTTTCCACCCTCTCGGGGGGTGAGGCCCAGAGGCTCAAGATGGCCAGGGAATTGGTATCCGGGCCGAGGGACACCCTTTACATACTGGATGAACCCACCACCGGCCTCCACCCAACCGAGGTGCAGAAGCTGATCGGGCTCCTGGACAGGCTGCTGGATGAAGGGGCGTCCATTGTGGTTATAGAACACAACATCGATTTTCTGCTTCAGGCAGATTACATAATTGAGCTCGGACCAGGAGGGGGTGATGAGGGGGGCGAGGTCGTGCTCGAAGGACCCCCGGAAGAGGTCTTGAGGGATCCAAGGTCTTCCCTTTCGGGGCATTTGCGAAGGTTGAAAGGGGAGCCGTGAGGGAGTTATCTTTTTCGGAGAATGACCAACGAGAAGGGAAGACAGCTCACAAAGGCGATCTTGCGGGCCGCGGCTGAGCTTTCGCGGGAATTGGGGGCCGCAGGGGTCCTGCTTTATGCCGAATTTGTGGAGAACCCGAAGGAGATCTCCGAGGGGTTTTCGGACCACAACCTCATCATCGCCTTGAGGGACGGGGAAGCCCAGGAAGAGCTCCTGAACCTATCCAAGGGCGTTTTGGCGATCCCTTCCTTTGACTTTGGCAGAAGCACCATGACGAAACTGGCTCTCCTTTTGGGACTTTCCAAGGGCCTCATCCGGCCCGAGGATCGCCTCATCTGTGTTTCGGGGTCCCTCAAGTACAGGATCCTTGACAGCATCATCGTGGTTGACGTGAGCAAGGAACTGGAGATCTTTTCCTCGGCTCAACTGGGTCTCCTGGAGGACATCGCAAGGCCCGAGGTTTTCGAGGCCGTCCTGGGGATAGCGCTGGAGCTGGCCCGTGAGGGTAGGGATGGCAAACCCGTTGGGACGATCTTTGTGCTGGGCGATCACGAAAGGGTTCTTCAGTTTTCGCGGCAGATGATCATAAATCCCTTCTCAGGGGTGCCGGAAGAGGAGAGGAATGTGGTGGACCCGAAGCTGAGGGAGAGCATCAAGGAATTTGCGGCCATAGATGGGGCCTTCGTCATAAGGGACGACGGAGTGGTCCTCTGTGCCGGGAGACACCTGGATGCTGCAGGGGAGAACCTCCAGCTCCCCAAGGGCTGGGGTAGCCGCCATATGGCGGCCGCCGGTATCACCAACGTTACCAAGGCCATAGCGATAGTGGTCTCGGAGTCCACCGGGGCTGTAAGGATCTTCAGTCGGGGCCGGCCCTTCATGGAGATAGAGAAGGAAGTGTGACGGTTCCCGCGGCTTTCCCCATTGCAAGGCGGACTGCAAGCCGTATGGCCTCGATCATGCTGCGGGGATTGGCCAGCCCCTTTCCGGCTATATCGTAGGCTGTCCCATGATCAGGAGAGGTCCTGATGAAGGGGAGTCCGAGGGTGAGATTTACCCCCTCGTGGAAGTGCAGCAGCTTGAAGGGGATGAGGCCCTGATCGTGATAGAGGGCCAGCACCGCATCCCACTTTCCCTGGGCAGCCCAGAAAAAGAGGCTGTCGGGAGGGAAGGGGCCCTCGAGCGACAGCCCCCTCCTTTTGGCCTCCCTGATTGCAGGATCGAGGATCTCGGATTCCTCCTTGCCCATCCTTCCCCCTTCCCCTCCGTGGGGGTTGAGCGAACAGAGGGCAATCCTCGGATCCCCTATACCGAAGAGGTCCTTCAGGGCCCTTTCGGTAAGGAATGCCTTGCTGAGAATCTCTTCGACGGTCAGGGTAGCTGGAACCTCGCTGAGTGGGATGTGGGTCGTCACAAGGCATACCTTGAGCTTCGGGCCCACCAGCATCATCGCGAATTCCCTTACCCCCGAAAGCTCTGCCAAAAGTTCCGTGTGCCCCGAGAAGGGATGTCCGGAAAGGGAAATAATCTCCTTGTTGACCGGGGCCGTAACGAGGGCATCAGCCCGCCCCTTAAGGATGAGCTCGGTCGAGGAGACGATGTAATCGTAGGCGGCCTTCCCACCTTCGGCTGAGGGCTTACCTGGGCTAATCCCACCGGAGAGGTCCGACAGGGAAAGGACCTCTATGGTCCCTGCGGAAGACCCCGCTTCCTCAGGAGATCCTATCCGCCTGATCCTCACCGGAAGGTCCAGGGTTTTGGCCGTCCTCTCCAATATCTCCCCATCCCCCACCACAACCGGCACAGCAACACGGTGAACCTCTGACAGGACCAGGGCCTTGAGGATGACCTCAGGGCCTACCCCTGCTGGGTCACCCATGGTTATGAGGATCAGGGGCCTCTTCACAGCAGCTCCTTCACCCTGTAACGGCGCTTAGCTTCTCTTAACCATTGTTCATATCCCTTCTGGAGCTCTTCGCCATAGTAGTCTGCCAGCACCTTGTCCTTTACCTCCTCAAAGGGCAAGGGCCTTGCCCCCTCCCTTCCCGTGAGGAGCAATACGTGGAATCCCCTTGAGGACCTTATCACCGGGCTTATTTCCCCCACCTCGAGATCCCTTATCTCCTCCCAGAGCCGCGGATCCAATTCATCGGCCCTCAGATAACCCAGGTCACCCCCCTCAGGGGCAGAGGGGTCCTCCGAATAGACCCTGGCGACCTCTTCAAAGGACCTTCCCCTTTCGAGTTCCTGGAGCACCTTCTCCAGTTTTTCCTCCGCCCCCTTTTGACCTTTTCCCGAAAAGGCTATGAAGATCTGAGAAAGCCTTACCCTTTCGGGGACCGTATACTGATCTTTATGGGCTTCATAATAGGCCATGAGATCGGCCTCCGAGGGCGAGATCTTCGGCCTTATCAAAAGGTCGAGTATCCTGGATTTTTCCATCTGGGCCTTGAGGTAGCGGCGATACCCCTGAAGGGTGAATCCCTGGGCGTGGAGCTCTTTGGCCAATTGTTCCTCACTCAGGCCGTGACGCCTTCTCAACCTTTCCAGGGCCCTATCTATCTCGTCCTGCTTTGGCTCAACCCCCAGGCGCCTTGCTTCCCGGTCAAGGATCTCCCGTTCAAGCAATCTCCTCCACACCTCCCTGTAAAAGGCCTTCTTCTTCAGCTCCCGTTGCAGGGGGTTTTCTCCCCCTTCGGGCCTCAATCCAAAATCCGATGCCATCTTTTCCAGGTCCATGAGGGTGTAGACCTCATCCCCTATGATGCCAACGACCCTCTCGAGGACCTCTGCAGACATCCCCTGGATCCAGAGGACAAAAAGGAGGAAGAAAAGGCCAAATATCCTTAAAGCCATCATCGCCCCTCAAGGAGTTTTTCGTTTATCACGATTCTGTACCTTTCCTTTACCCTTTCGATGTATTTCCTCAGTGCACGTTGTCGTTTTTCCTCCTTTAACCTCTGGCGTATTTCGTCCTTGACCTCCTTGAAGGAGAGTTGTCGTGGAGGCTTGCGATCTTCAAGTTGTATTATGTGGTAACCGAAGGTAGTCTTCACTATGTCGCTTATGTCTCCGGGCCGCTTCAGCGAAAAAGCGGCCTTTTCAAACTCCTTGCCCACCTGCCCCCGCTGAATATAACCCAGATCCCCTCCCCGCTTGGCGGACGGACTGATGGAATAGCGCCTGGCGAGCTCGGCAAAGTCCTCCCCTTCTTGGAGCCGTTTCCTTATCTGAAGGGCTTCCTCCAGGGTCTTGACCACGATATGCCTCACCCTGATCCTCTCCTTCAGGTAAAACTCTTCCTTATGCTCATCGTAATATCTGCGCACCTCCTCTTCTGACACCTCGTCCTTTCCCGAAAGTATCTCCGAAAGGAAGGCCTCAAGGATGACGCCCTTTTGACACTCCCGGATCTTCCGCCTGACATCCTCCCTCTTGTCGATCCCCACCCTTTTGGCCTCAAGCAGCAGTATCTCCCGGTCTATGATCTTTTCGAGAAATTTTCTCTTCGCCTCGGGCTCTATGAACATGGGCTTGTAAAACTCGGGAAGGGATTCGATCTCCCTTTCGAACTCCTTGAGGGTTATGACCCTTGGGCCAACACGGGCCAGGACCTCTCCTTCCTCTTTCTTCCCACAGCCTGTAAGGATCAGTGGCAGGATCAAAAGGAGCACGATGACCTTCATCCCCCTCCTCCATCGCGCAACAGGGAACGCACCTTACGGAAGGCCGCCCTCCAGTCCTCCCGAGCCCTGACCACAAGCTCCATGTCCGGGGTGAGCCTGATACCTCTGGGATCCCGCATTATCCTGGAGATTAGCCCTTCTGGCCGCACCTCCTCGGTGAGCTTTGCCCGAAGTTCTCCCTCCCTCACTTCCAGTCGCTCTATGCCGAGCTCCTGCAGCTCCAACTTGAGGGAGATGACCTCCAGGAGCCCTTCAACCTCAGGGGGCAGAGGACCGTAGCGGTCAATTAGCTCCTCCCGCAGGGCTTCAAGTCCTCTGGGATCCTCGACCTCGGAAAGCCTGCGGTAGAAGAGGAGCCTTTGGGAATCGTCCTGGATGTAACCCTGGGGAATGTGGGCCTCAATGGGCACCCGTATCTCCGGAGTAATCTTACGTTTTATTTCATCACCCTTCAACTCCCTTACGGCCTCCTCCAGCATCTGATTGTAAAGCTCAAGCCCCACATCGGCAACGTGTCCCGACTGCCTGTGGCCGAAAAGGGTTCCCGCACCCCTTATCTCCAGGTCCCTCATGGCCAGCCTGAAGCCGGACCCGAGTTCGCTCAGCTCCTCCAGGGCTTTGAGCCTCTTTCTGGCGTCCCTGGAGATGTCTCCCGGGGAAGGGACGATGAGGTATGCATATGCCTTCCGCCATGATCTGCCCACCCTTCCCCTGAGCTGATAGAGGTCGGAGAGGCCGAAGGTATGGGCTTCGTCGATGATGATGGTGTTGGCATTGGGGATATCGAGGCCGAGCTCGACGATGCTGGTCGAGACCAGCACATCGATTTTCCCCCTGACGAAGTGCATCATTATCCTTTCCAGTTCCCGGGGGTTCATCTGGCCGTGGGCCACGGCGATCCTGGCCTCGGGGACGATCCTTTCGAGGCGTCTTGCCACCTGAAAGATCGAGGCTATGCGGTTGTGGATGAAGAAGACCTGCCCTCCCCGCTCCAGTTCCTCCATGATGGCCTTCCTTATGAGCTTCTCGTTAAAGGGAATGATCCTCGTCTTTATGGATTGCCTTCCGGCAGGGGGGGTGGTTATGAGGCTCATCTCCTTCAAGCCCACCAGTGCCATCTGGAGGGTCCTGGGAATAGGGGTGGCCGTAAGGGTCAGGCAATCCACGGTCTTTTTGAGCTCCTTTAAGCGCTCCTTATGGGCCACGCCAAATCGCTGTTCGTCATCGATGATCAAAAGGCCAAGATCCCGAAAGACGACATCCTTGCTCAGCAGCCTATGGGTGCCGATGATTATGTCGATCCTGCCCCGCCGGAGGTCCTCCAGGATCCGTTTTTGCTCCGAAGGGCTCCTGAAACGGCTGAGGACCTCCACCACCACGGGGTAGCGATCAAGGCGCTCGCGGAAGGTCCGGTAGTGCTGTTCGGCCAGGACCGTTGTGGGCACCAGCACCGCCACCTGTTTGCCATCCATCACGGCCTTGAAGGCCGCCCTTATGGCCACCTCCGTCTTGCCGAAGCCCACATCCCCGCAGATCAGCCGATCCATAGGGATCGGTGAACACATGTCCCTGATCACCGCCTCTATGGCCTCCAGTTGATCGGGGGTCTCCTCATAGGGGAAGGTCGCCTCGAACTCCCGAAAGAGGGCATCCGGAGGGCTAAAGGCGTGACCCGGTAGGGCCTTCCTCGCGGCATAAAGCTCCACGAGCTCCCTGGCCACCTCCTGCACGGCCCTCCTCACCCTCCTTTTGGCCCTCCGCCACTGGGGCCCGCCGAGCCTGGATAATCTGGGAGGTTGTTCGGAAGGTCCCACCCAGCGGTGAACCAGGTTCATCCTGTCAACGGGTACATAGAGCCTGTCGCCCCCCTCGTATTCGATGAGGATGAAGTCCCTGGAACCCTCAATGTCAAGCTTCCTCAACCCCCTGAGTATCC
>QMLA01000062.1 GCA_003646585.1 Deltaproteobacteria bacterium
GCGGCGGCCCAGGACCTGAAAACCGGCACGATAAGGCGGGATCCCTTCGCGATGATCCCCTTCTGTGGCTACAATATGGCTGATTATTTTGGCCACTGGTTAAGGATAGGGAAACAGCTCAAAAATCCCCCCAAGATCTTCGCCGTCAACTGGTTCCGCAAGGATGAAGAGGGCAGATATCTCTGGCCCGGGTTTGGCGAAAACATAAGGATCCTCAGATGGATCATCGACAGGGTCAAGGGAAGGGTGAAGGCAAAGGAGACCCCCATAGGGCTCGTACCCTATCCCGAGGACATAAACACCGAAGGGCTCCAAATGGGTCGAAGGGAGCTGGAGAAGGCTCTTGAAGTAAAGCCGGAGGAGTGGCGGAGGGAAGCCAGCGAGATAAGGGAATTCTTCTCCAGATTCGGCCAGAGGATGCCTGAGGAACTGCTGCAGGAACTGGAGAAGCTCGAGAAGGCCCTGGGAGGTTAAAAACTGGCCCTCATCGCACGAGTCGGGCAGGTCTTGAGGCAGAGCTCACAGGCCACACACCTTTCCGGATCAAACAGCACTTCCATGCTTTCCCGGTCGACATGAAGGGCCCCTGTGGGGCATACGGCTGTGCAGGCACCGCAGTGAACGCACTGTTCCTCATCTCGCATTATGTCCGATTCAATGGGTTCGACACTCACTCCCTTGCTCAGCAGGTACTCCACCCCGCGATGGTAATCCTCTTCGGTTCCGGCCAGTTCCATCACCATGAGCCCTTCCTGGCGGGGCAAAATTATGGCCTTCAGGATGTTGAACTGGAGGTTGAACTCTCGAGCAAGCCTGTAAACTAAGGGTTTGTCCCAGGTGCGACTCGAGAACCTCAGCACGATCTTTTTGCGGTATTCCATCACACCTCCTTCAGCTCATACTTTCCCCACACCCCGAGTCTTCCACCGAGCACGATCAACGCACCTTCGACCCCATCGATCTCCCGGGCCTTCCTCAGGGCCTTGGGTATATCCCTCGGGGTCCTGACCATGTTCCCCAGCATTGTGGCCACCGCATCGGCAAGGGCAGAAGAAGGGGAGATCACACAGACGGCATCCGCCTTCCCAAAGCTCAGGGAATGACCGACCGTTGCCGAAGAGGTGCAGACACCCACAGCTTCTCCAGGGGGTATCTCTATGGCCAGCTTCATGCTCAAGGGGGAATCACCCGCATAGAGGAGGACCCGTCGGGGATGGGAGCTCCTGATGAACAGATCTCCCCCGTTTTCCACCACCACTTCATTGGAAAACTCAAGCAGTCGCCTGCCAACAAACTCGCTTAAGGCACCCGCTACCGCCGCCATGGGCCCAACACCGGCCTTCTGGGCCACTTCAAGCATCAACCTCACCACAGGAGGAGCTAGGGAATCGAGGGGGAGCGGATGGAGGGACTCCAGAAAATCGGGGTTTTCCAGGATGTAGGCCTCAAGCTGTCCCCTCAACCTCAATACCTCCTCGAGGGCCTCCCTGCTGAGATCCCGTTCGGCGGCTATCCACAGATCGGTCTCCTTGACCCGCACCTGGAAGGTCCGAAGGCCCTTGGGATTGAGGAGGCGCCTGTACCCCCTATCCCCTCCGCAGCCTTTTGGCGATATGCTCGATAAGACCTCCATCCTTTATCAACTCGAGCATGAACGGGGGCAAGGGCCTGATGGCATACACCCTCCCCTTGCTGAGATTCACGATCCTCCCTTGAACCACATCCACCTCCATCTCATCCCCTGTTTCGGCTTCCTGGACGGCCTCGGGACATTCGAGGACAGGAAGTCCTATGTTGAAGGCATTGCGGTAGAAGATCCTGGCAAAACTTTTGGCGACCACACAGGAAACCCCCGCCGCCTTAAGGGCCAAGGGGGCATGTTCCCTCGAGGATCCACAGCCGAAGTTCCTCCCGCCGACTACGATATCTCCGGGATTCACCTTCCTAGGGAAGTCCGGATCGACCCCCTCCATGCAATGGGAACCGAGGACATGGGGATCGGTGGTGTTGAGATAACGGGCGGGAATGATGACATCGGTGTCTATGTCATCGCCGAATTTGAAGACCTTTCCTTTAAATCCCATCTCCTCAACCTCCCTTCCATGAGCAATCCACCGGCATAAAGCTCAAAAACCCTTCCCCAAACCTCACCGGGAAAGAACTCAAGCAGTCCATAAGTAGGTGGATAACCCTTCTTGTCCTCGTCCTTCAGATGCCCCGGATTGAAAAGCAGAACCCTCCCCTCCACCCTGACCTCCGGGACATGGGTGTGCCCATAAAGCACGACATCCACCTCCTGATCCTTCACCAACTGCATCGGATCGGGATCCCCGGGCAGATCATTCTCATGTCGCCCCAAGGTATGACTCACCACAACCCTCCATCGCCCAAACTCCCGCAACACCCTGTTTTTGATCGAAGGATCCTTGTAATAAGGGGAAAAGACCCCCGGCACCCTGACTACCTCCAGACCCTCAGGAATCTCAACGGCCCCGAGATCATCGTAATCATCGCCCAAATGACACAACACCTCAACCCCAAAACCCAACAGTGACCTCAAAGCACGCCCCAAATTCTCCAGATGACCATGACTGTCACTGACCACACCCACCCGCATCCCTATCCCTCCAAAACTTCAAGTAATTTCTTAAGATCTTTGATCCCTTCGGGTCGTTTCCCGTCGCGGTTTATGAGGATGCTGTTGATGCCCACTGTGCTTGGGTTGGAAAAATCGAATTTCTTGTGATCGCCTATGTGTAGGATCTCCCTGGGGGGGATCTTGAGGAGGCCCGAAAGTTTCAGGTATGCTTGAGGGTCCTTTACCCTTTTGAAATCGCTTACCGATGATATGGTCCGTTCGAAGTACTGGTCCAAACCGGTCTCTTCCAGTTCCACCTGCATGAAGTCGCGGCAAGCATTGGAGAACAGGACGAGTCTGTATCGTCCGCGGAGCCTTTCCAGCACATCCCGGACGTCCCCGAACATCCTGACGCGGTCCCTGTAGCGTTGAAGGAGCTCATGGGGGGAGCCCGGCAACTGGAAGCGCAGAAACCAGTAACCCAAGTCATACCACTGCAGGGCTTCGTCTCCCATTTCGCTGTAACTCCTTATGATCCTTTCCCTGGCCTCATGCAGTGGTATTGCCTGCTTTTGCGCGTAGAGTTCAGCCATACCTTCGTGCCAGACTGCATCTGCGAAGGAATGATCGACAAGGGTTCCGTCAAGATCGAAGCTTATGACCTTAATCTCCATTGCCCTCTGGGGGGTAACCCATTTCCCGCAGGGATTCCTCAAGGGTTTTTCTGTCGGCCTCCCCATCGACACCGACGGTTTTCCTTGAGATATCGACCACCACCCTTTCCACTCCCTGGAGTTTGCTCAAGGACCGTTCGATGTTGTATTTACAGTGTTCGCAATTTATGGCCGGAACATAAAAGGTATATTTCATCTCCCGAACCTTCTCGCTTCTGGTTTTGAGACAGAGGGCATAAAGGACCGCAGCCAACAGAAAGACGCCGCATATCCCCTTGAACCAGAAGGGCAAGAATTCGCCCCCGGGTGTCAGCAGTTCGGGAGAAGTGCCAAGATACACCCACAGCCTGTTGAAGGCCCATCCGAGAAACAGAGCTGAAAGGATAATGGAGATGAGATAGATTGCGGTGGCCTTCCTGCCAAGTTGCGAGCAAACGAAGCCGACTGTCACGGTATTGGTTGCGGGGCCGGCCACCAGGAAGACGAGGGCTGCCCCCGGGGATATCCCTTTGGCGATGAGGGCTGCTGCAATGGGTATTGAGCCGGTTGCGCAGACATAAAGGGGGATGGAGAATCCGAGGATTATTATCGACTCCAGGAGAGGGTGGGCCTTGAGGGGATCAAAGGCCCTTTCTGGAACCAAAGCGCTCAGGGCGCCACCGATCAGGATGCCCAGAATGAGCCAGCCACCTATCTCATTGGGCAGTTCCACAAAGGCATACCTGAGGGACTCGCGGAGCTTACCGTCAATGGGACTGGAACTCGCCGAGACGCATCTCCTGACTCCGGTGGGTTCCTTATCGAAGATGAAACCAAGGCTTCCCACCATGAGGCCTGAAAGCAAGGAGGCAAAGGGCCTGAAGACGGCAAACAGCGGCCCCAGCAAGGAGTAGGTCGCAAGGATCGAATCCGCCCCCGTCGTGGGGGTTGAGGTCAGGAAGGCCAGAGTGGCGCTGCGCGAGGCCCCGTCCCTCCTCAGGGTTGCTGCAACAGGTATGACCCCGCATGAACATAAAGGCAGGGGGATGCCGAAAAGGGTCGCCTTGAAGACAGCCGAAAGGGATGGGGATCCGAGGTGCCTCAGGATGAAGTCCTCCTTGAGGAAGACGTGAAGCATCCCCCCTATTGCCATCCCCAGCAGGAGGTAGGGGGCCATGTTGATCCAGAGGGAAAGGGAAGCCTCGAAGAAATCCCTCGGGAAATTCACCCTTCCTCTCCCGCGATTTCCACCCTGTCCCCCACCCTCACCTCGCCCCCCTTCAGGACCCTGGCGAAGACCCCCTGTTCGGGCATTATGCACTTTCCCACCTGCCGATAAATGGCACACCGGCTATGGCACTGCTTGCCGACCTGGGTTATCTCCAGGAGCACCTGGCCGATCCTGAGCCTTGTGCCCGGCTGCAACTGGTGGACGCGGAAGTTCCTCACAGTGATGTTCTCGGCAAAGTCCCCGGGTCCCACATCGAGGCCCAAACTCCTCATCAACTGGATGCTCTCCTCTGAGAGGAGGCTTACCTGGCGTTTACTCCTTTTTTCGGCATGGGCATCGCCGACCAGTCCGTAATCCTCTTCGAAATATCCGGACTCCCTCGGCATCTTCTTCGTTCCCTTCCGGGAACTCGCACAGATCGCTATCACCTCGCCCTTCATTTTCCTCCTCCAAAGGATATTCCACTGGGTCTGTATCCTTCAAGGTCAAGGGTCACGAACCTGAAACCGGAAGCCTTCACCTTCTCTGCGATTTCCTGGCGCAATTTCACGGCTTTTGAAAGTTCTGCTTCGGGTATCTCAATCCTTGCCACCTCACCGTGGTATCTCACCCTCGATCCCCTGAACCCCAAAGAGAGGAGGCCCTCTTCGGCCCTCCTGATGCGTTCCAGCACCTCCCTGGAGAGGGGAATCCCGAAGGGGATCCTGGTGGCCAAGCATGAAGAAGGGGGGGCATCCCAGTTGGGAAGGCCTAATTCCTTTGCCATATGGCGGATCTCCGCTTTGCCCATTCCGACCTCCACAAACGGACTCAAAACCGCCAGTTCTTCCTTGGCCCTCATTCCGGGCCTGAAATCGCGGAGGTCGTCAAGGTTGGACCCTTCAAGGACCGCCCTGATGACCAGTCTTTCGGAGAGTTCCTTGATCTTTGAAAAACGCAGTCTTTTGCAAAAATAGCACCTTTCTGGTGGGTTTTTGGCGAATTCCGGGATGGAAAGCTCATCGAGCTGAAGCTCATACAGCTCCACCCCAAGTCGGGATGCAATGACTCTGGCTTCTCGAAGCTCTTGCTCCAGGTGCAGGGGTGAGGTTATAAGGACTGCAAGGGCATCCTTCCCCAGGACTTCCTTGGCCACCCTAAGAAGGAGGGTGCTGTCCACTCCTCCCGAGAAGGAAACAAGGACCCGCTGCCTCTGGGCCAGGTAATCTTTCAACCGCTCCAGTTTCTTCCTTATGGCTTCAAGATCCACAGACTGGGCAATCCGGCTTGCGCTCGATCTGGATGGTGAAGACCTCCATGGTCTCACCGTTTATCCTCAAGAGCTTCCCCACCAGGGGCTCGCCGAACCCCGCGAGGACCTTAATGGCCTCGGTGACCTCGAGGCTTGCCACGAGGGCAGGGGCCGTCCCGAAGACCGGAAAGGGCCTGGGACCCTCCACATCCTGGGGGAAGAGACATCGCAGACAAGGACCCCTTTTGGGGATGATCGTCATGACCTGTCCCATGAGTCCGTAAATCCCCCCGTGAACGAAGGGAATGCCCCTGCGGATGCAGGCTTCGTTGAGCAAAAAGCGCGTGGCCATGTTATCCATGGCATCCACCACCAAATCGGCACCATCCACAAGATCCATGACGTTATCCCGTGTGATCTTCTGCTGCACGGGGACGATCTGGATGGTGGGGTTGAGCTTTGAAAGCTTCTCCAAGGCCGATTGAACCTTGGGCACGCCTATGTCCTTGTCCCAGTGCAAGAGTTGACGGTTCAGATTGGAGAGTTCGACCCTGTCGCAGTCTATTATGGTCAACTTCCCCACACCGGCTGCAGCCAAAAGCATGCAGGCGGTGGACCCCAACCCCCCTACCCCTGCCACGACCACATGGGAAGTTTTAAGCTTCCTCTGCCCCTCTTCGCCGAAAGAGGGCCACATGATCTGCCTATCGTAGCGTTGCAGGTCATAAGGGGTGAGTTCCACAGGTTGCATCTGTCCCTCCTCGTTTGTCCTCGGGAAAATGGTAACGGTCCGAATTGCAGCGATCAAGGATCGATGCCCTCCTTTCGTCCAGGACCCTGCTGTGCCTTTCACACAGGAGATAGGGA
>QMLA01000063.1 GCA_003646585.1 Deltaproteobacteria bacterium
CAAGGTGATCTCATCGACATCTCCCCTCTTGGTCACCACCGTCTCAAATTCATCAATTTGAGGAAACAACCTCACGACCTCCTCTATGGCCGAAGGCGAAAGGAGCACGCCCTTTACCTTCGTTATGTCATCGGCCCTCCCCAGCACACCGCCTTCCAGGACCCTGAAGGTCCTCCCGCATTCACAGCGGTAGCTGGCCCACTTGACCAGGTCCTTGGAATCGAAGCGGATGCAGGGCTTGCCGATCCTGTCAAGGGCCGTGATAACCATCTTTCCGACCCTGCCGGGCTCTTCAATGGGTTCCCCTGTCTCGGGATCCTCTATCTCCAGCAGGAAAAATCCCTCGTTCACGTGGAGCCCTCCCGGCTGCCTCGCGCACTCAAAACCCCATGCCCCGATCTCCGTGGCCCCGGCATGATCGTAGACCGGACAGCCCCATGCCTCCTGCATCCTCTGCTTGGTCGAGGGAATGCTCGCTCCGGGCTCACCGGCACAGGTTATGCGCTTTATCCCCAGCTCCTTGGGGTCGATCCCGAGCTTCTCCCTGGCCGTTGCCGCCATGCCCAGCACATATGTGGGGGTGGCCAGAAAGGCCGTGCACTTCAGCTCCTTCATCTTCAGGATCCTGGCCTCGGTATCGAGCACCCCTCCCGGTACAACCTCACAGCCGATCTTTTCGGCGGCATAATGGGCGGCCCAGAAGGCCACAAAGACGTTGTAGCCGAAGGGGAAGAAGACCCTGTCTGTGGGTCTGTACCCCTGGGCCCAAAGGACATAGCACCAACACTCCGTCCACCACTCCCAGTCCTGCCAGGTATCCCCTTGATAGACGGGGAGGCCCGTGGTCCCGCTGGTCTGCCTGAAGACCACGATCTCCTCGGTCGGAACGGCCAGGATATCCCCGTAGGGGAAGGGCTCCTTAAGCTGCGATTCCCTGAGCATGGCCTTGTCCACCTTCGGGACCTTCCTTATGTCATCAAAGGACTTTATGTCCCCCGGCTCAAGCCCGGCTTCCCTGTAGAGGTTCCTGTAGAAGGGAGAATGCTCATAGGCCCATTGAAGGATCCTTTTGAACTTTTTGAACTGCAGCCGTCTGAGCCTTTCCCCTGGGATGGTCTCAAGCACCGGATTCCAGTACTCCCCCATCTCCTCCTCCGAAATCGCAATTTTGCTCTTTTTTACACCCTGACGGGGAAACTGTCCAATACGTAAAGAGCCCCCACCTTCACTGGCAGACCTCACTTCAGATGTTCACCGTTTGACAAAAGGGTGGGAGGAACTTCCTTTTCCGCGTCCCCCGAGTTTCTTCCTTTCGCATTTCTCGTAATCCCCCTTGCAGTACTGCGAGATAAAGATTTGCTTTGTGGTATCAAACCTCAACCGCTCAAACATGGGACAACTCTTAAGATATACACACTCCCCCTTCTCCCTACCTCCTTAAGAGAATTTTCTGGCAATGAAAACTAAACCCATTCTATTATGCATTCAAGCCCCTTCAAAGAGCAGGTGTCGAAAGGCTGGCCGAGGAGCCTAAGTGGCTCCCTATTGTGAAGGAAATGTCTCAAGTGTGCTCAGGAATACGGGGAATTCGCAGGTAGTTGATGGGATGGAAGGAGGACTTATCGCGTCATGCCAGACAGAGTACAAAGAAAGTGTAAGAAGTTGGGGAGATATGCCCTTAATTGGGGCCTACCTCTAGCGAAGTTAAAGTGCCCAAACCCTCTTATTTTAAACTTCTATCACCCATTTTTATTTTTTCTCTTGCTATGTTTTTGCTTAATAATTCCGGCTATTAAATTTATTCTTGGAACTCTTTTCATATAATCCCTGTATGAATCACCAAACTTCTCTACGTTTCTCTTTTCCTCTTCTATCATGGCAAGACACAGAAGAACAATTAAGATTACACCAACACTCAAGCTAAGCCAGTGCTGTGAAATAATAATTAGCGCAAAAATTATCAATATATGACTCAAGAATTCAGGATGGCGAACAAAAGCATACATACCACTTTCAACAAGAGCTTCCCTATTAATATCTTCTTCTACATGCCCTTCCTTCCGTGATTTGCTTGACCACAACAAAAAAATAATTCCAAATGCCAAGATTATCCATCCTGCGTACAGTAATTTCGCTAACTTAACAGAATTGTAAAGAAAAACGGCAGATATTATTAATACTCCATATAGAGCAACATATGCTATGTGGCCGATCAAATGACCAATACCTCTTTTATGCATAATTTTCATCTCTCTTGACTTTTAATCTTGTGAGCTGGAGCATTTCATTTCCCGAATGAAAAGTATATCCGAAGTTTATCATCCTTTTCAGGACGGGTATGGATGAGTTTAATTATTATCAATCCTAGAATTGGAAGAGAGAAAGGTTTCTCTCGTGCAGACAAATCGGAAGGACACTCCGAATGTGTTTGAAACAGCCATCAATATGGCTCCCCGGGCAGGACTCGAACCTGCAACCTACGGGTTAACAGCCCGCCGCTCTGCCGGTTGAGCTACCGGGGAACCCATCAGCAAAATTTATACAAAGACCCCTCAAAAGGCAATACCTCAAATTGCCCCAAAGGGGCCTTTCTGCTATCCTGGCCCAGATGCTGATCCTTTGCCACCACACAGGGGAACCTTACGGACTTTTGGGGCCACAGCTTGCCGCAACCTTCCTCACTAAAAAACTGAAGATCCCCACAGTGGTCCTCGGCATAACCAGGGACTTCGACAGGCAGAAGCTCATCGAGTTCGTGAAGGAACATTACAAAGATCAGCCCCTGACCATCTGCTTCTCCCACCTCTGTGGGAGGCCCGATCTCCTGGAGCTGATCAAGGCCTTCAAGGACCTGGGGTTTCGCACGGTGCTCGGAGGCCCCCAGGCCCAGAGGGATTTCGAAGGAGAACCCGGCAAGGCGCAGTTTCCGTGGAGGTTTCAGGGATTATCGGATCGCCTGGACCTCGCTTACAGCGGCCCGGTGGATGCCCTGAATCTGGACCTGCTTTTTGAGCAGGAGGGAAACATCTGCCATCCCTGGCACAGGGAGATCTTCACCGAGGTGGACTGGGGGAACCTGCTCATGTTTTCTGATCGCCCCCAAAACCTCACCATAAAGGTGGCCCAGGTTCTAAGGGGAGTGGGCTGTCCATATGCCATGAGGAAAAAGCACATCCGGGTGGATCCCCCTTCGGCCCTTTCTGGTTGCCCCGGGATCCACCTTGAGGTTCAGGGATGTAGTTTCTGCGATGTGGCATGGGATAAAGGCTTTGCGGGCTATCTCAGCGACGAAGCGGTCCTCTCCCAGATCGATGCCCTTCCGGAGCAGGCCGGAAGGAAAATCCCCTTTGAGCTCATCGATGAATACCCGATTCGTTATCTCCCCAGGCTCATCGAGCTTCTGGACTCTGAAAACATCGCCATCTCGCAGATAAACCTCGTTCTTCGGTCAGATGACATCCTGAAGAACAGGGAAATCCTGGAAAAGGTCCTGTCAGAACTCGATGGCAGGGGTATCCGGGTGCTCTTCTCCTCCATAGGCTTTGAATCCTTCAGCTCGAAGATCCTCAAGAACCTTAACAAGGGCATAACTCCCGAAGAAAGCCTCGAATCCATAAGGATATTGAGACACCTTAAAGGGAAATTCCCCAACACCCTCCTTTACCGCAGGGATGAAGGGGGGCTTCACGGCTTCATCCACCCCACCCCTTGGGACGATCACGAAACCCAGTTCGAACTCAACCGGGCAATAGGCACCTATCAGCTCTTTGAGGACATCCTGCCTCCCCATAGCACCCCCCTTATCATCCACCACGGATCAGCCCTCGCCCACTGGATAAGGACCTTGGAAGAAAGAACGGGGGTGAAGTTTAAGCGGTGTTGGACGTGGATCGAGTGGTGGGAGCCCGAGAGGGCACAATGAGGAGCCTTTCGCCTTTCAATCCGATCCCCATGGCCTCAAACTCCTCACCGGCCGGGACCGGCTCGTTGAAGGCGCATCTTATGTAGTTTCTGGAAAGACCGCGGAATTCCCCGTCCTTCTGGCCCTCGGAAAGTACCATCAATTTCCTGCCTATGAACCCGCTGTAAAAATCAATGCGCTTCCTCTGGCCCAGCTCCCTCAGGATTCTTACCCTCCTCACCTTTTCCGAATCGCGGACCTGTCCGGGAAAGGAGGAAGCGGGGGTACCGGGTCTCCGGGAAAAGGGAAACACATGAAGATAGGAGAAGGGCTGGGATTGAACGAACCTCACCGTCTCCCAAAACTCCTCCTCGCCCTCGCCGGGAAATCCGGCGATTAAGTCGGCCCCAAGGGCGATCCCGGGAACCCCTTCCTTGAGCCGCTCTATTAAGCGCCATAAGTCCCCGGATCTATAGGGTCTGCCCATCATCTCCAGGATCCTCGAGGAAGCGCTCTGGATGGGAAGGTGCAGGTGAGGGCAGAGCTTTTCAGATGTCCGCAGAAGTTCGATGAGTCCGTCCGATACCTCATGGGGTTCGATCGAGCTCAACCTTATCCTCGGGGGAGTCTCCTTCTGCTCAAGCTCCTGAAGGAGCCACAGGAGGTCCATTCCGGCTCCAAGGTCCTGTCCCCATTTTCCAAGGTGAATCCCACAGAGCACCACCTCCTTAACCCCCGCACTGCTATAAAGCTCCATGGCACAGAAGATGGCCTCGGGATCAAGGCTCCTGGGCCTCCCCCTAACCCTGGGGACCACGCAGTAGGTGCAATTGGAATCACATCCGTCCTGGATCTTGAGAAAAGCCCTGGTGCGCTCCCGAGGAAGGGGAAAGAGCATCTTCGGGTAGTGGGAGCACTCAAGGGGGCCAACTTCTTTTATTCTTTCGCCGGAAAGGAATCTCCTCACGATCTCCCCAATTCTGGCCTTCTCCTGATTCCCCAGGACCCCATCTGCTCCTTGCGAGAGGGGTGTGTCGGGGGAAAGCTGCGGCCAGCATCCTGCCACCAGGACCCTTTTCCCCAAGCGTTTGAACCTGTGGAGGGCCTTCCTCGCATCGGCTTCGGCCCGGTGGGTCACAACGCAGGCATTTATTATCACGAGGTCGGCCTCCTCGGGCCTGACCACCCGGAAACCCTCCAGTTCCAGCAGGTGGCCAATCGATTCGCCTTCGAACTGGTTGACCTTACATCCCAGATTCAGGATCCCGACCTTTATCACAGGACCTCCTCTATCCATCCTCCTCCAAGGACCCTTTCCCCCTGATAGAGCACGAGGGCCTGACCCGGGGTTATGGCCCGCTGGGGTTTGGAGAATTCACAGAGAAGGCTTTCGCCCTCCATCCAGGCCCTGCAGGGGGCAGCCTGGTGTCTGTAGCGTATCTGCCCCTCTGCCGAAATGACCCCCTTGGGGGCCTCGCCGCTTATCCAGTTCACCCCCCTTGCCCTGAGGCATCTTCTGTAGAGGTCCTCCTCCCTGCCAACGACGATCTCGTTCCCCCGGATCTTGACCACATAATAGGGCCTTTCGGCCCTTATCCCCAAGCCGTGCCTCTGTCCCACCGTGAACCGGTGGATACCGCTGTGCCACCCGAGCACCCTCCCCTTCAGGTCCACTATCGGCCCTGGTTTGACGCTTTGTCCCAGACGGTCCTCGATGAACCTGCGGTAATCCCCCTTGATGAAACAGATCTCGCGGCTTTCCACTGGGGCCTTCATCCCATGGGCCTCTGCGATCCTTCTGACCTCCTCCTTGGTCATCTCCCCCAAAGGGAAAAGGACCCCCTGGAGGTGTTTCTGAGTGAGCCTCCATAAAAAATAAGACTGATCCCGCCTCCTGTCCCTACCCCTCAGGAGGGCCCACTTTCCCCCGATCGAGGCCTTCCTCACGTAATGTCCGGTGGCAAAGGCATCGGCTCCAAGGCGTCTGGCCTCCTCCTTCATGAGGGAGAACTTCACCAGTTCGTTACAGAGCACACAGGGGTTGGGGGTCATCCCCGAAAGGTAACCCTTCAGAAATGGCTCAACCACGAGCTCCTCAAAGGGGGCCCGCAGGTCCAGCACAATATGGGGAATGCCCAGGATCTCGGCTGCCTGGCGCGATGCCTCCATCCCCCCGGTATCCTCTGAAACCCGCATGAAGACCCCTATGACCTCGTGTCCCTGCTGCTTGAGGAGGAGGGCAGAGGTGAAGCTGTCGATCCCTCCACTTAGGGCAACGGCCACCCTCAAGGCTTCCATCCCTCGTACAGCACACATACCCCGAGGGTGAGGTCCCTTGCTGAAAGTTCGTAAAACCCCACTTCCTGCATCTGCCCGAGGACCTCGTCCTTGGAGGGAAAGGCCATAATGGAGTCGTGAAGATAGCGGTAGGTAATTGGGTCCCCTGTGAGGAGTCTGCCGATTGCGGGAAGGAACCGGGAGAGGTAAAGGCGGTAGAGGGGGGCAAAGAGGGGGTTTTTGGGCCTGCCGAATTCAAGGATCACGGCCTTGCCGCCGGGTTTAAGGACCCGATACATCTCCTCAAGTCCCCTC
>QMLA01000064.1 GCA_003646585.1 Deltaproteobacteria bacterium
ATCCCTGCTGTTGAGGACCGCTATGATCCTCCCCCTCCTGCTCTTTATCTCCTTGATGTTCCCCATGACCTTCTCATAGGTCCTGTCCCTCGGGGCCACCACCACCGTGGGCATCTTCTCATCGATCAGGGCGATGGGACCGTGCTTCATCTCCCCGGCAGGATAGCCCTCGGCGTGGATATAGGATATCTCCTTGAGCTTAAGCGCCCCCTCGAGGGCCACCGGATAGGAAATGCCCCGACCAAGGTAGAGGAAGTTCTGGGCCTCCGCATAGGCACGGGAAAGTTCGACTATGGAGGACTCCTGTTTTAAGACCTCCTCCATGAGCCGCGGGATCGTGCGCAGAAGCTTTATGTGCCGGCGGACCTCCTCCCCGGAAAGCCTTCCCCTTGTGGCCCCGAGGTGTAAGGTCAAAAGCATGAGGGCGGCCAGTTGGGCCGTGAAGGCCTTGGTAGAAGCCACGCTGATCTCGGGGCCGGCATGGGTGAAGAGGGTTCCCTCGGTCTCCCGCGTCAGGGTGGAGCCCAAGACGTTGCAGATCCCGAAGGTCCTGAAGCCCTTCCGCTTTGCCTCCCTCACCGCCTGCAGGGTGTCTGCCGTCTCCCCCGATTGGGAGATGGCCACAAGCAGAGTCCTCGGTCCCCCCAGAAGCTCCCCATAGCGGAACTCGGAGGCGATCTCGGCCTCGGCCGGGATCCCCGCCAGGGCCTCAATCCAATATTCCCCTATGAGGGCAGCGTGCCAGGAGGTGCCGCAGGCAACAAGCGTCACCCTCTCCAGATCCCTGACCTCTTTATCGCTTAAGGGAAAATCCCGAAGGTGCACCCGCCCTTCCTCCTCCAGGATCCTTCCCCTCAGGGTGTCTATTACGCCGCTTGGCTGCTCGTGGATCTCCTTGAGCATGAAGTGCTTGTATCCCCCCTTTTCGGCCATGGCCGGGGACCAGTCCACGCGACGGGGGGTCTTGGGAAGGCTGCGACCCTCAAAATCGGTGACCCTGAACCCTTTCGGGGTGACCACCACCATCTCGCCCTCTTCCAAAAACACCAGGTCCCTGGTCCAGGGGATGACCGCTGGCGCATCCGAGGAGAGGAAGTACTCCCCCTTCCCCACCCCCAGCAAGAGGGGGCTTTCCTTCCTCGCCCCTATGAGCAGTTCGGGATATCCCTCGAAGATGATCGCAAGGGCATAGGACCCCTCCACCCTCCTTAAGGCCCTCCTTACGGCCTCCTCTGGCCCAAAGCCCCTTTCAAGCTCAAGGTCTATCAGATGCGCGATGATCTCGGTGTCTGTCTCCGATCGGAAGACCCTCCCCTCGGCCCTTAAGGCCTCCTTTAAGGGAAGGTAATTCTCCACAATCCCATTGTGCACAAGGACAACCTTCCCGGCCGAATGGGGGTGGGCATTGCGTTCGGAGGGCTCTCCATGGGTGGCCCAGCGGGTATGCCCGATCCCCACCGGCCCGGAGAAGGTCAAACCCCGAAGCAGTTCAGAAAGTCGCTGGATCTTCCCCTCACAGCGCCTTATCTGGATCCGGGACCCATCAAAGACCCCTATTCCCGCCGAATCATAGCCCCGGTACTCAAGCCTCCTTAACCCCTCCAGCAGCACCTCGACCGGAGGCCTTGGCCCCAGGTAGCCTATTATCCCGCACATCTACTTCTTCCTCCGTTTGGCCCAGCCCGGAAGGATCCTCTGTTTCGCCCTCTCCACCGCCAGGCTTAAGGGAGGCACCTCCTTGGTGATAACCGAACCGGCCCCTATGGTCGCCTCCTCTCCTACCTTCACCGGGGCAACCAAGGAGACATTGCTCCCTATGAAGGCTTTGGAACCGATGATCGTTTTGTGCTTCCTCACCCCGTCGTAATTACAGGTTATGGTCCCCGCCCCTATATTGACCCCCTCTCCCACCTCGGCATCGCCGATATAGGCGAGGTGATTCGCCTTGGTGCCCATGCCCAGCCTGGAATTCTTCACCTCCACGAAGTTCCCGACCCTCACCCCCTCCTCAAGCTCCGTCCCGGGCCTCAAACGGCTGAAGGGACCGATCGTTGCACCGGAGGAGATCCTCGAACCCTCAAGGTGTGAGCAGAACCTCACCTCCACCCCGTCGCCGAGCTCCGAATCGATGATCTCCACATCGGGCCCTATTACACACCCTCGGCCTATGGTGGTCCTGCCCCGCAGGAAACAGTTGGGCCTTATCACCGTATCGGGGCCTATAACCACCTTGGGCTCGATCCAGGTGCTTTGAGGATCCTCAATGGTCACCCCTTCGAGCATCCACCTCTCCAGGATCCTCCTCCTTAAGAGCGCCACGGCCCTGGCCAGGTCCGCCCTCGTGTTCACCCCTATGGCCTCCTCAGGCTCACCCCAAAAGACTTCGACCCTCTCCCCCTTCCTTGAGGCGACCTCCACGATGTCGGTCAGATAGTACTCGGACTGACGGTTGGTGGGCTCAAGCACCCTTAAGGCCTCAAGCAGAAAGGGGGTCCGCACGGCATAAACCCCGACGTTCACCTCCCTTAAGCCCTCGCTGTTAGGACCGACATCCTCCAGGATCCTTATAGGCTTTCCCTTCCCGTCCCTCAGGATCCGTCCATATCCGCTGGGATCCTCAAGGACTGCCCCCAGGATGGTCAGGGTTGCAGAGGTCTTTAGGTGATGTTCCAGAAGCCCTTTGAGGGTCTCGGGCCGAAGGAGGGGGGTGTCCCCGTAAAGGACCAAAGAGGTCCCCTGAAAACCCTCAAGCTCTCCTTGGGCCATCATGACGGCATGACCTGTTCCAAGGCGCTCCCTCTGGATCACCACCCTGAGCCCCTTCTCCCTCAAGTACGAAAGGAGCCTCTCCTCCGCACTGCTTACAACCGTCACCCTCTCAGGGCCCAGGGGCCTCACGGCCTCAAGGACCCACTCAAGCATCGGCCTGCCCAGTAAGGGATGGAGGACCTTGGGCAGGGACGATTTCATCCTCTTTCCTTGACCTGCCGAAAGGACGATTACCCGCAGACCCACAAGGCGTAAGTTATCCGAGGGATCTGCAAGTGTCAACGTCTTCAACCCCAGGGATAACTGTGGTAGTTAGATGGGCCGTGAAGATCGCCAGGGTGAACTTTAGGGGGACCATTACCTATGGCCTCCTGGAGGGTCAAGGGGTGAGGCTCGCAAAGGGGGACCCCTTCAGGGGGCTTGAACCCTTGGAACGATGGATACCCCTTAAGGAGGTGAAGCTTCTGCCTCCCGTTCAGCCCAGCAAAATCATAGGCATTGGTCTGAATTATCGGGATCACGCCGAGGAGGTGGGGCTCCCCCCTCCCGATGAACCCCTCGTCTTCCTCAAGCCACCAAGCGCCGTGATAGGTCCCGATGATCCCATCCTCCTTCCGCCCTCCTCCCAGAGGGTGGATTACGAGGGGGAGCTGGCCCTGATCGTCTCCCGTAGGGCCAAGGACATCACCCCTGATGAGGCCCCCGATTACATCCTAGGTTACACCTGCTTTAACGACGTCACCGCCAGGGACATCCAGGAACGGGAGGGCCAGTGGACGAGGGCCAAGGGCTTCGATACCTTCGCCCCCTTGGGACCCTGGATCGCAACAGACCTAGATCCAACCGATCTCCGGATCGAGACCTTCCTGAACGGCGAGCTCCGCCAGTCGAGTCGCACCTCGCGCTTGATCTTCGATCCCTTCGGGCTTCTGGCCTTCATCTCCCGGGTGATGACCCTCCTTCCCGGCGATGTCATCGCCACCGGCACCCCTTCGGGCATAGGATCCATCAAGCCAGGGGATGTGGTGGAGGTAAGGATCGAGGGGATAGGGGTGCTCAGGAACCCCGTAAGGTCCTATCTTGTGCCCTCCTCCGGTACTGCCTGACCTGGTACATGAAGGCCTCAAGCCGCATCAGCACATCGCTCTGTTCCTGACCATCGTAAGAGATGTTGAGTACGGGGAAGTTCCCGTTGAGTTCCCTGTAACGTTTGAGAATGGCCGTCGTGATTGTCCCGGGCATACAGGTGAAGGGCATGACGTTCACAACCCCTGAGGCCCCTTTGAGGGCATAATCCACGGTCTTGCCTATGGTCAGTATGGCTTCCCCCTCGAAGGAGTCGTGGACATAGGGGCTGGCAAGCTCGAGGATCCACTCGGTGGGGGGCTCCTCGGGCTCCTCTATGGCCCCATAGAAGGCCTGGGCCAGCCTCCTTTCGTCCCTCCTCTGGTAGTACTCCTTCAGCAGGATTCCCAGGAGGTTTTTGAGGTGTCCGCGCTTTTTCGCCCGTCGCTTGGCCATCTTGTTGATGTAATGGACCCACTCCACGAGGGGGGCAAGCCTCACCTCCCCTCCCAAGGCCTCGATCTTCCTGACGACGTCCTCGTTGGCGAAGCGATTGAGCCTCACATAGATTTCCCCCACAACCCCTATTTTGGGTTTCGATCCCTTGCCGGTCACGGGGATCCGATCGAGCTTGCGCCTCGCCTCAAGCAGATACTGAACCACCTCCTCGATCCTGGGGTCCCTCCTCAGCAGGTCGCAGAAGCCCTCAAGGCATTCCCAGTAGACCCTGTCGGTCTCTCCAGGGGTGCACTCGTAGGGTCGCGTCTCCAGCACCTTCTTCTGAAGCAGATCAACCCCCACAATGGCCCACCAGCCGAGCCGCGAAAATTTGGACCCGAGGATTCCGAGGTCGCGGTAAAGGGTCTCGTCCTGGTTGGGCGAATAGATGGGGACCTCGGGGAAACCGAGCTCATCAAGGACCTTCCTGTGGAAGCGGTGGTACTGACCGAACCGGCAGGGGCCATTTCCCGAGGGCATGAAGAAGGCCACCCGCTTGGGATCGAAGTCCGGCCTCTTCACGATCTTGACCATGTCCCCGGTGGTTAGCACACAGGGGTAGCACTCCTTGCCCGAGGTATATTTCCTGCCCCAGTAAAGGGTCTCCTGGTCCGATTCCGGAAAGACCTCGGCCCGAATCCCACAGGCCTCAAAGGCGGCCTTGAAGGCATGGGCATGGTCGCACATGTAGGGGATGTAAATGACACGGCTCGGATCACCCCCGATGCGCCCCCTTCTTTGGGGTTTGGGGGGTTTGGGCCGGGCATTCTTCAGGCTATCCAGGTAAGCCTCAAGCCGCGTTACTATGCCGGCATCGGCGCTGTGCTCGTCGATTTCCAGGATCAGGGAGGGCTTCTCCCCCATTATCTCCCTGAAGAAGTGGGTGATGAAGGAGTCGGGACCACAGCCGAAGTTGGAGATGTAAATGGGATGGAGCCTTTTGTCCTCCCGAATGAGGTAGGCCGCGGCTAGGATCCTCTGTCCATACCTCCAGTACATCTCCCTTATGCCCTCGCGGTCAGCGGCCTCCTCAAGGGGCAAAAAGTCCATGGGAATGGACAACACCCCCAGGTCCCTGAGCTTTTCGGGGATATCCAGGTTCACCTCGGGGTCACAGGTGTTATAGGGTCTGCCCACGATCACCATGGCCCTTTCCCAGTCCTTCAACTCCTTAAGGACCTGACGCCCACGGGCCTTCAAGGCCCTCTGGAAGCGGTGGTAGAAGTCCCATGCACGCCTGATGGCCCACCTGACCTGCGACGGACTCCTCCCCAGTTCCTTGCCGAACTCTATAAGGGCCTCCTCCACCTCCTCCTCTCCCCAGCCGAAGGGGACCACAGGGGTTAAGGCCTCCACCCCATGCTGCTCAAAGGGTATGGCCGAGCGCACAACGTAGGGGAAGGCCTGAACATAGGGGCAGGTCTGGGAGTGCTCGAAATCCTCCCTCATCCTGGGCACCCCCACTACACTCGGTACAAAGATCCTCCTTATCCCCCTCTCCATCAGGTTCAAAACATGGCCGTGGGCCACCTTTATGGGAAAGCAGGTCTCTGCCACTACCGCCTCGACCCCCTTCCTTATGAGCTCCTTGTTGGTGGGATCGGATAGCACCACCCTGAAGCCCAGCTCGGCGAAGAAGGCCCTCCAGAAGGGCATGAATTCGTGAAAGGTCAAACACCTCGGTATCCCTATGACGGGGGCATCCTCTCCGAGCGCCTCCTCCCCCGGATAGGGGGCAAGGAGCAACCTCTCCCTCTCGCGGAACAGGTTGGGGATCTCGGATTTGCGCCTCCGCCTGAGCACATCGTATTTTTCACACCTGCTGCCGTAAAAAAGCGGCTGCTTCTCACCCTCGATGGTGACTTTCCTTATCAGGCAGTGATTGGGACAGCCCTTGCACTCGAAGGTCTTTATCTCGTAGCGGCGCTGTGAAAGGTCAAAGCCCTTGAAGTTGGACCTCTCCCAGGTCCTCTCCTTCATGGCCAGAAGGGCCGCCCCTATGGCCCCGGTGACCTCGTGATTTTCCGGGACCGTTATCGGACGCCCAAGGACCTTCTCGAAGGCCGCCACGACCCCCTTGTTGAAGGCAGTCCCCCCCTGGAAGAAGATCTTCTGGCCGATCCTCCTGTCACC
>QMLA01000065.1 GCA_003646585.1 Deltaproteobacteria bacterium
ATATAAGATTTCACTACCAGGTGGGATGTTTCCGGCAAGGGCCTCCTTGAGGGAATGCTCCTCATCCAGGAGCTTGAACTCGAGCATCGCCGTCCTGCCGATTATGGCCTTTGCCCTCTCGGGATCCTTAACACCCGGCAGCTGGATCAGGATGTCCCTGTCACCGTGGCGGATTATCTCGGGCTCCGCAACCCCAAACTGATCAATGCGATTCCTTATGGTCTCAAGGGCCTGCTCCACTGCCGAACGCCGGATCCTCGCTTCCTCCCCCGGGTCAAGACCGAGAACGACCCTCACCCTCGCATCCACTTTTTCGGTGGTCAGTATGCGGAGATTTGGATAACGATCACTCAGGAGCTCTCTCAAAGGGGGCAACATATCCTCATTGAGGAGGAGGATCTGGATCTGACGATCTTGCCTCTCGGTCTGGAGGCTAAAGATCCGCTTCTCCCTCATATCCTCCCGCAGGTCATTCTTCAACCTCTCGAGGGTGCTCTTTACCGCCTCCTCAGTCTCGACCCCAAGCAAAAGGTACATTCCTCCCTGGAGATCAAGACCCAGTTTAACCCTGCGCTTAACCAGAAATCCCGCACCCTCTCCCAAAAAGGTGGGCAACAAAATCAAAACAGAAAGACAGAGGATAAGCCCGATGAAGACCATTTTTGCCTTAAGCCATTCCCTCATCGCAAGGCTTTAATACCCAAAAAGACCCACCTTTGCAACTTCTGGCGTATACTCCCTGAAGCTTAAGGCCCCGTCGACCGAACAAAAACTTGACTTTGCTGGGCAAGGACGAGGACGTCTAGGGGTGGTCTTCGGCATAATAAGCGACGATTATAGGGCCGTGAGCGATCCCTGGATCAGGGAGGATGAGGTTCATCTTAAGCTTTATTACCGTCTGCAGATCAATGATCGCCTTTCGCCTGCAGGCGATCTGGAATGCTCAAGGGACAAATCATGCCCCCCTCTTGAGTTAACATCTTTCCTATACCTTCATCGCCTCATCATCCCTTCGATCTCCTTCAACCCTATCCTCCTCCCCACCCCCACCTCTATGAACCTTGGGCCGAACTCATCACGGAACACCCTTCTGGCCTCTTGGCCAGAGCAGTGGCACGGGCCGACGCAGCAGACGCCCAGCGCCCTCAGGGCCCTGGCGATCTCCCTCACCTCAGTCCGGGGCAGGTCCAACAGGTGGAACCCACCCATAACCAAGGAGATGGGACCGCCTGTCAATTCCTTCGTCCTGGCCACCATCTGCAGGATGCCCGGATGGGCACACCCAGTAATGAGGATCGTCCCCGCCCTTGTCCGGATCAAAAGGGCCTGCTCCCTCAGCCCTTGGCCCATCTCGCCTGTGGAATAGATGCCCGGACAGATCTCCAAAGGCCCCCTGACCTCCTTTACCCTTGCTCCCTGGAGACGGACACGGTCTTTGAACCCCTGGGGGAAGGACTGAGGCAAATAAAGGGTGACCCCTCGCAGCCTCCTCAGGAGGGCCTGCAATCCCCCTGTATGGTCCCCATGGATATGGGAAAGAACCACCACTTCTATCGCCTCGGCCTTCAAGCCCAGGGCCTCCATGTTAGACAGCAGTAAGGAGCCGTCACCTCCGGTGTCAAAGAGGATCTTTAATTCAGCCCCCTCGATGAGGCAGGAAAAGCCCCAAGCCGTGCTCAAGCGCGGATCATAAGGGTTGTTGTCGTAAATGACACTGAGGGTGACGTCTCCCTTAACGGTATCCCTGAGAGGAAACCCCTCTCCCCTCCCCCAAAAAGGCCCAAGGACCATACCCATGCTCAAGGCCAAAAGGAAGATCGATCTCATCTCGGTGCCAGAGGGTAAGATACCACTCTTAAGACCTTAAGCGAAGCCTCGGGGAAGGTCCACAGAATTGCTTGATCAAACCCCATAAGGGGGGCACAATTTTTCGGGCATGAAATTGACAGTAGAGAAGCTAATCTTCGGGGGATGGGGAGTGTCGCGGACCACGGGAAAGGTGGTCCTTGTAGCGGGAGTGCTCCCGGGGGAGGTCGTGGAGGTCGAGGTGCAGAGGGAACATCGGGATTACATGGTGGCCACCCTCAAGGAGGTCCTCTCCCCCTCCCCCAAAAGGATCGACCCCCGCTGTCCCCATTTTGGGGATTGCGGTGGATGCGATTATCAGCACATCCCCTACAATCTTCAACTTCCCCTTAAGGAAGAGATCCTTAAAGAAGAACTGAAGCGCATAGGCCAAATCCCTCCTGAGATGGTAAAGCCCATGATTCCTTCCCCCCAGGATTACGGCTGGAGGATAAGGCTTGATCTGGCCATTGAGGCAAAGGAGAAGCTGAAGATCGGCTTTTATCGAAGGGGAACCCGTGAGATCGTGGATGTCGAGCGCTGCCCCGTTGCTCACCCCCTGGCCGAAAGGATCATGGAGCGCTTCCGCCTGGCCCTCCAGAGGCACCTCATCCTTGTGGCGGCGGTGAGACGCCTGGAGATCACCATAAGCCCCGATGAAAACAGGGGCCATATGGTCATCTATTGTCTGGTTCACCACGATAAAAAGCACATGCGCCAGATGGCAGAGGAACTCGTACTTGAATGCGACGAACTGAAAGACGTGTTGATAAAACACAGGGCGCTGGTCTTTCCTCACTCGGTCCTGGGTAAGGGGAGGACTCAATCGGCCCTTGAGTTCTCTCTGAATGGCATCCGAATCCTGAGCTATCCAGGGGTGTTCCTTCAGGCCAACCCCCAGCAGAACAGAAGGCTTATTGCATACCTCAAAAAGAAACTGGGAGACGATCTCGGAGAGGTCCTGGAACTTTTTTCGGGTATCGGAAACCTCTCTCTTCCCCTCGCTCCACAGGCTTCCTCTTGGACGGGAGTGGAAAGGAACAGGCTTTCCGTCAAGAATGCGAACTACAATGCCCAGAAAAACGGTATCAAGGCCAGATTCGTCTGCGAGGAGGCCCTTAGACTTCTGGAAAGCTGGCAGAAGGAAGGACGACACTGTGACCTCTTGCTTCTGGATCCCCCAAGACAAGGGGCCCTCGAAGAACTCAAAATGGCTCTATCTCTGAACCCTTCCAGGATAGCCTATGTATCCTGCAACCCCTCAACCCTCGCCAGGGATTTGCGGTTCCTCATCGACCAGGGATACGAACTCGAAGAGATTACCCCCTTTGACTTCTTCCCTCAAACCTACCACATAGAATCCGTCTCCCTTCTGAGAAAGCCTTAGGATTTCTTAAATCCTTCAAGCAAAAGAAAGGCCAAACCAGCGACAAGCACTATCGTGGCACCCGAAGGGATATCGAACAGAAAGGAAAGATAAAGCCCCACCATCACAAAACCCAAACCGAAGAGCCCGCTGATGAACATCATCCAGCCGAGGCTCTTGGTGAAATGCCTGGAGGAAACAGCGGGAATGGTTATCAGGGCCAAAACCAGGACAATCCCAACAGCCCTGATCAACATCACACAGCTTGTCGCTATCATTAACAGGAAAACGGTGTTTATCAGTTTCGTCCTAACCCCCACAACCCAGGCGAACTCCGGGTCAAAGGACACGGCCACAAGTTCCTTCCAGAAACTCAGGGTCACTGCGAAAAGTCCAAGATCCAGAAGGGCCATAACTGCCAGTTCGCCTGTAGGAACCATGAGGATGTTGCCGAAGAGATAGCCCATCAGGTCGGGAACATAACCGGGGGTGAGTCCCACAAAGAGGGCGCCTATCGCCATCCCGATGGCCCAGAGGATGCCTATGGCCGAATCTTCGGATATCTCCAGCCTTTCAAGGGCCAGACCCATTCCCAGGGCCGAAAGGACCGTGAAGACCAGGGCAGACCTTATGGGATCGATCCCCAAGAACACCCCTATTCCGACTCCTCCGAAGGCCACATGAGCGATCCCGCCGGCCAGAAAGACCATCCTCCTGACCACTATAAGGGTGCCCACGATGGCACAGGCCACCGACACTAAAAACCCGGCCAAAAGGGCATTTCTCAGGAACTCGTATTGTAGAAGGCTCACGGTCGGTGCTCCCTGAAGACACGGTGAGGTACACCGTGGGCGATGAGATCCACAGGACAACCGTAGACGGCTTCCAGGTCCTCGGGCCGGATTTCCTTGGTCCCGTGATAATACATCTTCCTGTTGAGACAGGCGATCTTTTCCACATAGGTTGAGAGAACCCCTATATCGTGGGTCACAAGGATAATAGTGATACCTTTGCGCAATCCCTCAAGCAGTTCAAAGAATTCGGTCTCAACGGGCAAATCCACATTGGCCGTGGGTTCATCCAGCAACAGAAGTTTGGGCTCCGAGACCAACGCCCTGGCTATCAACACCCTTTGAAGTTCCCCCCCGGAAAGGCTCCCAATCTGTCTGTCCTTGAGGTGGGACATCTCCACAAGCTCCAAAGCCTCCAAGGCCTTCTGCATGTCTTCTCTGCTGTAAGGCCTGAACATCCCTTTCCCCCTCAGCCTTCCCATCAGGACGACATCTATTACCCTGAGGGGGAAATCTCTGTCGAAGATCCTCTCCTGGGGGACATAACCGACAAGATGCCTCCCCTCTTCAGGTTCTTTGCCAAAGACCAGCACATCGCCCCTGCTTGGCTTCACCAAGCCGAGGATCACCTTGAGGAGGGTCGTCTTTCCACCGCCATTTGGTCCGATAATGCCGACAAAATCGCCTTCCTGGACGGAAAAATTTATGTCCTCAAGGATAGTCTGGCCCTCCCTTTCCACCCATACTCCTTTGAGTTCAACTACATTCATGACATCGATGTCTCCTCGAGGGAGAATCTCCAGGGACAGAAGGCTATAGAGGGGGTCACGGAATAAACCCGTAATCCTTCAGTTTTTTCCTCAGGGTATTGCGATTTATCCCGAGAAGCCGCGCTGCAGCACTCTGGACGTTTCCCACCTTCTTCATAACGCAGCTTATAAGGCTGCGTTCGACAATCTCCGTTATCTCCTTCAGGAGATCCCCTTCCTTTATGGAAAGATTCCCCAGGGCCTGTTCTATCTTGCGCTCCAGGATCTCGTCAATACTCAGATCTTCCCAGAAGGAACACAGGGCAAGGGCCGGTGCTAGAACCCTCCCCACCCAGACCATGGCTTCCTGAAGGCGTTCGGAAGGCCATATGGGCTCCGAATGAAAAGCCCCCAGGGCACCCCTAAGATGACCGGCTGTAAGGAGGGGAGCAAGGGTCAAGAGCCCGTCCTTTCTGATTTTGGAAAACACGGGATCAAAATGGAGGGATTGCAGAGTGACGGCTTTGCCCCTGTAAAGGTCGACCTTGACCTTCTCCTGGGGATCCCAGGGAAACCCCCTAAGCCCCTCAAATCCCTCTCCAAAGCCCCCCTTGATGAAGAACCCTCCTCTGCTGTCCACGGAAAGCCACACACCTCCTTCTGCGCCGAGCCTTCTGGTGAGAAAGCCAACGACTTCTTCGCATAGCTTCCGTGGATCGGATTCCCTCTGGATCAGAGGAAGGAATTCTTCAAGGAGAAGGGTGGGAAAGGCTTGGGGAGAAGCGACTTTTGAAGGTTCCATCCCTTTGTCCCTGGTGGATAAAGCCATACGGACATCCTATAATAGACCCGCCTTAAGGCATTTAGCAAGGGCCAAAAGATGGAGCTGACGATACTCGGTTCGGGCACAGGGGTTCCCTCCCTCAGGAGGGGGGCACCGGGAGCATTGCTAAAGGTCGAGGGCAAAACCCTCCTCATAGACATTGGTTCGGGGACCTTGCAAAAAATGCTTCGGTGCGGGGTCACTTACCTTGATCTTGATGCCATCATCCTCACCCACCTTCACCCCGATCACGTTTCGGATCTTTTGGCCTTCTTTTTCGCCTGCAGATACAGCCTTGCCCCACGAACGAAGGAACTTTTTGTCCTTGGGGGCAAAGGGTTCAGGGAATATTACGAAACCCTGAGGCAACTTTACGGCCACTGGGTCAAGGCCGACACTTACAGGCTCCATCTGCAGGAGGCCCCCCATGGAAAGAGGACCGTGGCCGGTATAGCCCTTACCACCTTCCCCCTTGAACACACAAGGGCAAGCATAGGATTGAGGATCGAAGAAGGGGAAAAGGTCCTGGCCTACTCGGGGGATACGGATTACTGCCCCCAGGTGGTTGAGATGGCAAGGGGAGCGGATCTGCTGGTACTTGAGTGCTCCTTTCCCGATGACCGAAAGGTAAAGGGACACTTGACCCCGAGTCTGGCCGGTCGCATCGCCAGAGAGGCCGGGGCAAAAAGGCTTCTGCTGACCCACCTGTATCCTCCTTGCGATGAAAGGGACATCCTTGCAGAATGCAGGAGGGAATTCGAAGGCGAGGTGCGGGTGGCAGAGGACATGACG
>QMLA01000066.1 GCA_003646585.1 Deltaproteobacteria bacterium
CCTGAGGATTTGCGCCGCCTTCAGTACGTCCCTTTCGGGATTGGCACAGACATTGCCCGAACGCACCGGGAGCTCAACCCAGGATTCGGCGGTTATCGTGTCGTTTTTGACCTCCAAGGCCCTGACCCTGACCTTCTTCCCCTGATGAGGCACCCTGAAATGGGAAGGCTCCAGGGGCCGGAGCCTGAAGG
This sequence comes from Deltaproteobacteria bacterium, assembly GCA_003646585.1. Classification (GTDB taxonomy): domain Bacteria; phylum Desulfobacterota; class B13-G15; order B13-G15; family B13-G15; genus B73-G16. The sequence continues at coordinate 192 of QMLA01000066.1, forward strand.
AGTCCATGGCCTCAGGGGGATAGGAGAAGGGCGGGGGATCGGAGAGGAGTTTCCCATCCTCGGCCACAAGCTGACCATCGAGGAATACTGCTTTTATCCGGAGCTCCCGTAGCCCTTCGAAAAGCAGGATGTCGGCTCGCCTGCCGGGGGCCAGAAGACCGAGATCCTTCAGGCCGAAGTAAGTGGCCGGGTTCAGGGTCACCATCTTTATCGCCTCCATGGGGCTGAATCCCCGCGCAATGGCCTCCCGGACGGCCCAATCCAGGGCCCCGCGTTCCATGAGGGTCTCCGGATCGAGCAGATCGGTGCAAAGCATGAGGTTCCTCAAATCCCTGAGCTTCCCCCTCAAGGGGGCCACCTCTGGAAGCTCCTGCCGTATATAGCCCTGACGTATCATCACGGCACAGCCCAGCCTCAGTAACTCCAGGGCCTCCTGCTGGGAAGTCGCCTCATGGCAGGAGCTGATCCCCGAAGAGATGTAGGCCTGAAGCCTCCTCCCCCTTGCCCCCGCTGTGTGTCCCTCCAGGCGCTTTCCCCGCTTCATGACCTCGGCAAAACGCCCCAACATATCGCTATCCCTGTCCATGACCATCCTGGGCCAGTAGGTCTCACCCAGCCCGAGGCAGAAATCCTCGGCGATCAGCTCCTCAAAGGCCTCGCGGGGGAAACCCGCACTTTGTTCAAACTGGGGAAAGGGAGGTATAACGGAAGGACAGAGCAAGAAGACCCTCAGGGGAGCCCCCATCGCCTCCTTCAGAAACCATCTAACCGCCCGGGGACCACCGGCATTGGCCACCATGGCCGCTTCCGTAACAACGGTGGTCGTACCCTTCGGGAGGGCAAAGCGCGAATACTCGCGCACCTGAAAGACGAAATCCAGGTGACAATGGGGGTCGATGAAACCCGGAGCCATAAAGAGACCCCTGGCATCCATCACCAAAGTGTCCCTTGAAATCTCGCCCTCAAAACGATGACCTATATAAGCGATCCTGCCTCCCGAAATGGCCACATCCACCCCGGGAATCACCTCCTCGGTCAAAACGTTCAAAAGGGTCCCACCCCTTATCAGGACCTCAGGAGGGACTTCCCCCAGGGCCGTGGCGATCAGACGCTGTATCTCCTCCTCCACGGAAGGGATTTTACCCCAACAGCCGGCTTGGCGGAATTCCGGATCTTGATGTAATCTTTTATAGATGAACAACATAATAGCCGTTGCAGGACCCAAAGGAGGAGTTGGAAAAAGCACGATTTGTGCAAACCTCGCCATCGCCTTTGCAGAACTGGGAAAAAAGGTAATCGCCGTAGACCTCGATTTCGGAGCATCAAATTTGCACGCCATCCTGGGCGTTGCAGAGTTCACATACAATCTCACCGACTTTTTCCAGAACAGAATAACAAAGCTAACCCATGCCACGTCCGATACAAATATAAAAAATCTGAAAATAATTCGCTGGGGAGATATTCCTGGTATAGCAAACATAATGTATCAAAAGAAGGTGAAGCTCATCAGGCACCTGTTAGCTTTGGATAGCGACATCATAATTTTAGATTTGGCCCCGGGAGTATCTTATAATGTCCTGGATTTTTCTCTGATAGCCAAAAGTTTACTTCTCGTAACAACTCCAGAACTGCCATCTTTGATGAATACTTACAGCTTCATCAAAGCTGCTGTCTTCAGAAAACTTTTATTTTTCTTTAAACGCAGTAAATCCTTTGAGCTTTTAGAGCTTTTAGAAAAAACCAAAAATTTTGAAAAGTATCCTCTAAAGACCATGGAGGATTTCTTCAGTGAAGCCCAAAAGTTAAATCCTGCCCTTTCTGATTCTGCAAGGGCAACCATAGCCAATTTGAGACCCTTGATAATCGTTAACAGAATTCGGGCAGAAAATGATAAAAGGGCGGGAAAGGTCATCCAGAGGATGCTGAAGGTGTATTTGAGCATTGAGAGCCCCTTGGTGATGACGATACGGGAGGATGTTTCCGTAGCGAATGCCCTTGCGAAGATGAAGCCCGTGTTGCTTTATGCCCCTGACTCTCCCTTCTCGTTGGATATCAAAAAGGTGGCCCTGGAGATCGACAGGATGGGGTGAGGGTCTTTGTCGAGTTCAGTTTGGGTTCCCTTTCTCTGGCCCTTCCGGTGGAGGATGTCAGGGAGGTGGTGGATGTCGAGAAGGTGACTCGCGTTCCCGGCGGTCCTGGTTTTATGAAGGGCATTGTGGAATTGAGGGGAGAGGTCCTCCCCGTGATATCTCTGGCAGAGGCATTGGGCGTTGGTGCTGATTCTGGGGGCGGTAAGGTGATCGTTGTTCATTCCGATGGCCTGAGGGCGGGGCTTCTGGTGGAGGGAATAAAGGGGATCCTCAGGGTGGGGGAAGGGGAGATCCTGCCCCTGAGGGAGATGGTCACCTCCTCGGCCTTTTCGGAGGTCATAAGGCGAGGGGAGGGCTTCGTCCTCGTTCTCAGGTCTGATTTCCTCGTTCGGGAACAGGAGGAGAAGTCCGAAGAGGAGATCATGGAGGAGTTGCTGGCCTTTCTGGGCTACGGGCCCCGATGACTGTCACCTCATGCCCGGGCGGTTCACTAAGAATATGCCCCCCGAGACCATCGCCAGGGATATGAAGGTCCTGACCCCGGTCTCCTCTCCCAGCAGGAGGCCGCCGAACAGCACCCCGAAGACGGGGGTGAAGAAGGTGAAGGAGGAGAGATCACTCACCGGGTAAAGGTGGATGAGTTTGAACCAGAGGTAATAGCTCCAGAAGGCCACAATCAGGCTCTGGTAGGCAAGGGATCCGACGACCAGGGGGCTGATCCCCCATATTTTGGAGGACTCTAGCAGAAAACTCAGGGCAAAAAGCACGGGGATGGAAAAGGAAAGTTGGTAGAAGAAGGTCTGAATGGGGTGCACTTTGTCCGCCATGAAACGTTTGATGTAAAGGGTTGTGGTCGCCCAGAAAAAGGCCGCGGCGATCTCCAGTAAGTCCCCGAGCCACATCCTGGGTCCGGCGGAGGCGGGCCTGTGACCAAAGAGGGTGAGGACACCCATGAAGGCCAAAAATAAGCCCAGGGTCTTGATCACGGTGAGCCTTTCCCCTCTGAGCAGGAAGTGGGCGCCCATGGCCACGAAGAAGGGGCTCAGGTAAACGAAGATTACAGCCCTTGAAGCGTCAGTCCACAGGGTTCCCAGGTAAAGGCATGCGAACTCGAGGCCAAAGAGCAGGCCCACGGCGATCCCGTGAAGAAGCCTTATGTCCCTGTGAAAGGGGGACTTCTGCAGTTTCAGGCAATAAAAGAAGCCGCATGTGGCCGCGACCGAGGAACGGATGGCCGAGGAGAATATGGGGGCAACCGCCGTATTGGAGATCTTTATGGCCGTGTAATTAAGGCCCCAGAGGGCCGTGAGCGTCAAAAGGACGATGAAGGCATAGGCATCCAGCTGCTGTCTGGCCGTAGGAGGGGGCTTCACGAGGAGAGCCTTTTGACAAGTTCGGCGACCCTCCTTCCGAGCTTACGGGCGTTGGACAGGGTCCGTTCATCGGGACTCCCCGAACAGGCGACACCATAATGGCCCGTGGCATCCATCGGATCCCCGACCACGATCATCCCGTAAATGAGGAGGACCTGCAGGATGGAGATCATGGTCGTTTCCTTCCCGCCGGATGGATCGGCCGAAGTGGCAAAGGCAGCCCCTATCTTGTTCTCCATCTTCTTCCGCAGGTATACGAAACGATCGAAGACGGCCTTCAGTTCAGCGGCCATCGATCCAAAATAAACGGGAGAACCTGCGATCAGTCCCTGACAGGTGAGGAAATCCTCTTCGGTGACCTCTTGGGTGCTCCGCAGGATCGCCTCAACTCCCGAAACTTCTTCCACTCCCTTCGCAATCTCCTGGGCCAACCTCTTTGTATTACCGGTCTTGGAATAATAAAGCACCAGTACCTTCATCTCGGCCCTCCCGAAGGCTTTTTTAAGTTAATTACAGCAGTTTAGAGGCACCGGTCAACCAAATCTCCTAATTCCTCGAAGCCCTCCTCCTCAGGATCCTCCAAAAATCCCTGTAAAATCTGTCCAGGAACAGCAGGTAGCGAGCCTGTTTCTCCACCGAAAGGACGCCCTTCACCTGCTCCCACTCCCTCTGGCGGAGTTGATCCATGCGTTCAATATAACTTTCAACTTCCGAGATCTTTTCCTTGAGCCGATCCTCCGGGGCATCTTTTTGCAATAGCTCGCGCAGTTCCCTCAGTGACCGGCGATACTCCCGTAAGAGCTGACGCCTCTCCCGGCTGTAACGCTTAAGAAGGGGAAACAGCTCCGCCGCCTCGTCCTCTGTCAGGTCGAGGGCTTGGGTAAGCTTCCACAGCTTGAGGGCTTCAAAGTCCCTGAGTTTTTTTTCTTGCCCCAAGGGATGGGCCGTGGCTACCCCTAAAGAAAGGATCAAAAGAAACAGGATTCCCTTAAAGAGCTTCTGCATTTTCCCCACCTCCTTCTGTAGTTTTCATTTCCCACAAGAGATAAGGCCATGAGACCTCAAGTTCCTGCAGGAACTTTTCCCCCTCAACGGAAATCATCCGGGAGAAGACCTCCTCCAACAGGGTGCTGTCGATCCCAGTTATTGCCTGCTCGACCCAAGGAGTTGGAAATTCAGGAGGGAGATCCTGTGAGGGCCGGAAATGGTGAAAGATCACAACGAAAGCAGCAGCTATGCCTGCCACCGAAAGTCCTATCTTCCAAAGGGTCCTTCGGGGGGTATCCAAAGGTATCCGGAGATCAAATTGGGTGACTGGGGTTTCCCTGAGGACTTGGAGTGTTTTTTTATACTGGCCCCATTCTTTTTGACATCGCTTGCACAAAAGCAGGTGCACCCTTAACCTCATCCTCTGCCAGAAGGTCCCCTCCTTCAGCAGGCAATCAAGCATGATCTCCTGGGCTTCCTCACACCTCATCTTCCCTTAAGGCCTCCTTGAGCTTCCTTAAGGCATGGTGGATATGGGCCTTGACGGCCCCCTCGGTCAGATCCATCGCCCTTGCGATTTCGGAATACTTCAGCTCCCCATAGACCTTAAGCAGCAAGGCCATCCTTTGCCTCTCGGGCAATTCCCCTATGGCCCGTTGAAGTCTGGACCTTTCCTCCTCGAGGATCAGAGGGTCGGCATCAGTAGTGGGTAAATCCCCCATCTCCGTGAACCTTTCCTTCCGCCTCATCATGTCCGCAGCGACATTTGCAGCGATGCGAAAGAGCCACGCCCTGAAACGGGATCGCTCCTTCAGGCCGTCCCTGGCCTCCCAGGCCTTAAGCACTGCAGTCTGCATCGCCTCTTTTGCCTCCTCCGGGTTGCCCATAAGCCGCACCAGGAAACCATAGAGGGCACCCTGACACTCCTTAAGCCCTCTTTCGAATTCCCTCCCGTTCATCAACCTGGCCTTTTTAAGACGCCTTGAGACGGCAGAAGGTTTAAGGACCGGAGAAGAGGAGGCCGAGGAGTTCCCCCTCCTTTTGTTGCATCCTCAGCGCCTCTTCTTCATCCCTTTCGTGATCGTAGCCCAGGAGGTGAAGTATGCCGTGAATGAGCAGCAGCGCGATGTATTCCTCCGTCCCGATCCCCAACTCCTGAGATTCCCTCTGGGCGGTCTCGGTGGAGATGACCACATCGCCCAAAATTTTGGGGTCGGGGCCATCCATGGGGAAGGCCATCACGTTGGTGGGCCTGTCGCGCCCCAGATATTTGAGGTTTAACTGGCGAATCTCATCGTCATCGACCAGCAGCACGCTGAGCTCACCCCTTCTTATGCCCAATTGCTCCAGGACCTTTTTTGCCCAACTGCGGACATCCTTAATCTTTATCCGCTTCTTCCTCTCCCTTGACTGTACGATAATCGTCAAATTCCTCCTCCCGCTTGCTTTCGGCGCGCTCATAGGCCCTTATGATCTCCTGCACTATGGGGTGGCGGACCACATCCCTCTCGGTGAAGTAGACGAAGCTGATCCCTTCTATTCCCTTCAGGATGTACTGGATCTCTATCAGTCCCGAAGGGATCCCTTCGGGACTGATAGAGATCCAGTACATCCTGAAGGGAATAGAAGGGATCAGCTTCGTC
>QMLA01000067.1 GCA_003646585.1 Deltaproteobacteria bacterium
AATGGAGAGCTTCAAGGTTCAAAAGAAATTGGGCCTGTTACTCTTGGAAATTCAAGCCCTCTCTATCTTAGTTATAATGATGTTGGAGGTTTTCCATATTATTTAGATGGGGTTTTAGATGAAGTAGCGATTTATAATCGTGCTTTAACTCCGGAGGAAATTCAGCAGCATTATCAAAATGGTTTGAGAGGAAGATACTATATTATTAGTGACGGCATTGGTGATGCTTGTGATAATTGCCCATTCACACCTAATCCCGATCAGTTAGACAGCAACAATAATGGTATTGGAGACGCATGTGAGGGTCTCACTTATATAAACGCTCCTTCATCCCTTTCCAGTCTATCTGAGAAATCTTCAACTGATTCTGGTTTAGTTGAAACTTTACTTAGCCAAAAAGGGACAGTAACTGTTACAGTCAATGGTGACTTAAATGGCACCCTCAACTTTACTAATTTTGAAATGGTGAAAATTGAAACAGGTTCTTTTGCTGGTAAGGGATTCTCCAAAGGTAAGTGGGAAGCAAATCTTGAAGGATTAAATTATAAAGGTACCTGGCAGGGAATGTTTTTCTTAAACGAAGACGAAAGAAGAATATATCTAAAAGGGACTATTTCTGGTGAAATCTCAGGAATTGTTGAAGGTTATCTTACTGAATCTGCTCCAGGAAGCGGTATTTATGATCAATATCAGGCTACGTGGAGATTAAATAAACTTAGAACAGAAACTGTTTCTGCAACAATCAATTTGAATGGAGATGTCACCTATCAAACAAGCACTGAATATCCTTCAACTGAACTCTATGCTTTGCAAACCTCTATTGAAGGAAATTGCTTTGGTCACTATACCGGTCCTTTGAGCACTGTTTTAACTCATGTAAGAGTAACAGATGAAACTAATCCATATTATGGAGAAGGTTTCTCAATAATCTCTTATATCTCTGACTCAGGACAAGGTGAAGGCTGGATGTATGATAAAGAAGTATCTCCGGGCATAGTAGAAATGAAGGGCGTGTTTACCAGTCCTCTATTAGGCATTGTTAAAGCTACCCTAGATGAAACAAAAACATCAAGAACTCTGTTTGTATCAATAGAAAGAATTGATTTAGGATTACCACCAATGGCAGATTTGGAAGTTAAAACATGGGGTCCTAAAAGAGTTAGTCCAGGTCAGACAGTGGATTATATTATTGAAGTAAGAAATTGTGGTGTAAAAAGGGCCGAAGATGTTGTAGTAGTTGATGTACTTCCAACTCAGGCAAAATACGTATCAAGTACCAGTGGGGGGATGTATAAATGGGAAAGCCATGAAGTAATTTGGAAATTGGGGACAATTCCGGCTCAAAGTAAGAGTTATTTAAGTGTTAAAGTTGAGGTTGAGTGGGGGTTGCCTGGTCATAGCTTTTTTACAAATAATGTTATAACTGGGACAACTAGTGATGAGATAGATGTGAATATTACTGGAATATCTCCTATCTACAATATCACAAACTACTTAAATTATCGGCCAAAATTAGTTATCTCGAATGAGCTGTTGACTCAAAAAGAGTTTCAGACGGTTATGGAAGATGCTAAGTTTTCTGATACATTTAATTACGCTAAAGAATTGGGCTTTAATTATACAAATCTAACCGGAAAGTTGACTTATGATGATGGATCAACTGTCATATATTCTATAATGAATTCAACCGATAGATTAGCCCTCGTAACCAAAGTGGATATTGTTGGAACTGGTAATTTTTCAGGGATTTTTGAAGTCTATGAGAATAACATTACGATTTTTGATCGTGAGGGGGGTATAGGGTATAATGTTGAAACTGAAGAATTCTCAAGTCTGGGGAATTCCTGGTTTAAGAAGCGGATCTGCTGCCTCAATAATTGTTTAACAGTCCCAGGATTAGGTGAATTACAATTAATTAATGACTGTAGGATATTTTTAAAAGAAAAAAATTTATTAAATTTTTGGAATTGTGTGAAATCAATAATAGCTAAACGTGGTGGAAAACTTTTTACAGTAGTAGATTGTTTAGTAGAGTGTACCATAAAGCCTAGTTTACATACTTGTTCTCATTGCGACTGGAGAGAATATTGTGATCCTATTCCTCCTGGAGCAGTGATGGCACAGCATTGCGATCAAGGTATATGGTCAAATGATTCTTTTACGCCTGATCCAGATATCGGAGGAAAAACACACCTTTATGTAAAAGAGTATTGTGATCCGGATGAATATTGTATAGGGCCTAGATTGTGGGACAAGCCTAAGGCTAATAATCAAGGAGCAGCAAGCTGTGTTAAAAAGGATAAAGTTCCAAATAAAGATTCACATTCTCAGGAAGTTATTACAGCTGGAGATCCCAATATAAAATACGGCCCTGAAGGTTTTGTTTTGCCTGGGCAAAAACTAAACTACGCGGTCGAATACGAAAACGAAGGGGAAGGGATTGCCTTTGGAGTTTATTTTACTGATACTTTAGATGAAGATTTAAATGATTCAACTTTAGTCATTGGGCCAGTAATCGATGTTAAAACTGGAGTTCAAATTGCTCCACCTGGCACTTATGATCCATCAACTCGCACCATAACCTGGTTTGTTGGTGAAGTTGGTCCAGGTGAAGGTGGTTATGCTGAGTTTAGTGTAAATGTAAGAGATGATGCCCCAGATGGCACTGAGATTATTAACTTTGCTACAGTATATTTTCCAAGTGTTCCAGAAGAAACAAGGACAAATGGAATAGTCTCTGTTGTTCGTCTATATCCACCTCCTATTGCCGAAGCAAATGGACCTTATGAAGGAGAAGTAGGCTCTCCAATTACTCTTGATGCCTCTGATTCATATGATGTGGATGGCACAGTTGTTTCCTATGAATGGGATTTTAATGATGATGGAATTTATGATGAAACTACAGCTTCTCCAATTATCACTCACACTTGGACTGAACCATATAGTGGAATTGTAAGATTAAGAGTAACAGATAATGATAATCAAACTGCTACTGATACCACATTTGTTGAAATAAAAGTAGCAGTTGTTCAGGGCGACCTTGACAATGATGGTGATGTTGACCAAGATGACCTAAACATCCTCCTTACTTACCGCAATCAACCAGCAAGTGCATGCCCTGAGTGTGATATTGATGGTGATGGAGTAATTACTGTCCTTGATGCAAGAAAGCTTGTGCTTATGTGTACCAGGCCAAGGTGTGCACCAGAATAAAAAGATTATCAAAAATAGTTCTTTTTTTGAAAGTAGGAGGGAATAGATGTTAAAAAACAAACGCTTGTTTTGTTCCTTTTGGGCTATATTTATTCATTTATTTTTGCTGGTTCCTATTTATGCGCAAGAGTTCCATGTGTCAACCTCAGAAGAATTTCAAACAGCTTTAAGAATAGCCCAAGGTAACGGTCAGGATGATGTTATTTATCTAGATGCAGGCACTTATTATGGAGGATTTAAGTATGTAGCAAATGATAATGAAGACTATTCTCTTACAATCAAAACAGAGCCTGGTTTAAGTCCGCATGATGTTATAATAGATGGCGGTGGCACTAACACTGGAATTTATATTTGGGATAACCCAAGTCCAACGACCCCGACGCATACAAATAACCATTTTACATTGGAGGGTTTAACTATTCGGAATTGTAAATACGAACCACATACCGATGAAGATGAAGGAGGTGGTATAAAAATATACTCTTTTGGGTTAGGTACTATTACTTTAAAGCGTAACATAATCGAAGGAAATCAATCAAAACATCCTGGAGGTGGGGTTTATATTTATTCTTGGTCTACTTTTATACTCCTTGCTGGTAATATAATAGCCGAAAACGCTAGCTTATATAGCTGGTTAACGAGTGGGAGACCAGCAGTAGTGATAAGATGCTATTCATGGTCGTGTCAAATCGAAATAAGGGATAATATAATAACAGAAAATGACGGAGGTATCTCTGTAAGGGCCAGGCGTGGGTCTATATCTATTAGAAACAATGCAGTGTTGAAAAATAATTCGAGAGGCATACGGGCAAGTTTATCCCATGACGGCGATATTATTATTGAAGACAATACCGTAACTAGAAATACTCATAGATACCACGGTGCTGGCATTTATGTTCACCCAGAGGAAGGTTCAGCTATCCTTAGAAATAATGTTGTAACGGAGAACGTTGCATGTTGGTGTGGTGCCGGGGTAACTGCATCAACTTTGACGGGTCGCATTATTTTAATTAATAATACTATAGTAGGAAATGTTTTACCTTTTTATTTGGGAAATGAACGATGTTATGGTGATGGAGGCGGAGTTCATACTTCAGCTTCAACAGGAGGAAAAGTTTATTTCTACAACAATATTATATGGGGAAATAAAGCAGAATACTATCCTGAATCCGATGATATTTCTATTTATGGTTGGAATGCAAATTTCTACATGTATAATAATGACTACCATGCTCTTTATGTTTGGCCTTACTCTAGTTGTAACGTAATAGAGGGAGCTAACATTGATGAAGATCCTCTTTTTGCTGGCGACTATCACCTTCAGCCAAATTCGCCATGTATCGATGCAGGTCTAAACGATGTTCAAGCTATTCCAGAAATTGATAAGGATGGAGGCGAAAGAATTGTTAATGGAATAGTGGATATAGGAGCTTACGAATATAAATCTAAAATTGAGCTAGAGCCAGGAGATTTGCTGTTTTGTAGATCATGCAAAAGCGTAGTTCCTGGATATTGGACTCATGTTGGAATGTATATAGGAGGCGGACAAGTTGTAGAGGCTCTTTCAGATAAGGGAGTTGCTATTACTTCACTGGAAAGCTGGAATTTCCCAAATAAAACTTGCGTAGCATACGCGCGGGTTATTAACGCTAATAACGAAATAAAGGGCAAGGCAGTCTCTTTTGCTATAAATCAGCTCTATAAACCTTATGATAATCCTTTCTTTCCTATTCCAAGTAGGAAACAGTCAAACCCAGATAGTGGTAGTTGGTACTGCAGTGAACTTGTATGGGCGGCATATCTCAATGCCAGTGACGGTCAGATTGATATTGAATACACGCCAGATAATTTTGGGATTACCCCAAAGGAAATATACATAGATGATGATATAGAGGAAATAGGTGGACATAGAGAGAACTGTTCTCGGGTTGGACTATTCTTTTATACTCACTCTCCAGTGGATATAAGTGTAGTTGATCCTAATGGTCTTATTGTAAATAAAGAAATATCAGAAATTCCAGGAGCTATTTATGCGGAAGATGACCTTGATAACGATGGTGACTTAGACGACTGGATCGGTATCCCTGAACCAGAAATAGGAACATATCAGATAATGATATTGCCAGAACCCAGTGCTTCGCTTGAAGAGACTTACGATTTCGAGGTAGGATATGGGGAAAAGTTTTTTATTTGGGCTAAAAATACCCCAATAAGCAAGATACCAGAAGAACCTTATTTAATTCAATTGACAGAAGAAGGAATACAAATAACTTCACCAGTAGGTGACCTAGATAACGATGGTGACGTAGACCAAAACGACCTAAACATCCTCCTTACCTACCGCAATCAGCCAGCAAGTGCCTGTCCTGAGTGTGATATTGATGGAGATGGAGTGATTACTGTGCTTGATGCAAGGAAACTAGTGCTTCTTTGCACAAGGCCAAGGTGTGCGACGGAGTAGACGTTAAAAACGTGTGAACGTTAGAACGTGCGAACGTTAGAACGTGCGAACGCGAGAGGGTTATTGAACGGAACGTTATAAACTAGCTTGAGGAGGAGTGCTATGAAGCCAATTATTTGCTTAGGTGAAAAATTGGCTATGTTAGTAAAATGTTATAAAAAGTCAGGTATTATAGCTTTTATACTTTTATTTTCTTTTAATTATTCAGCAATAGGAGCGGCCCTTAAAGAAAAGGATAAAAAAGAGATTCTAAACAAAGCCTATATACTTAAAATTCCATTTATAGAAAACAAAGGTCAAATAAAAGATGAAAATGTAAGGTACTATGCAAAGACCTTTGGAGGAATTGTCTTTGTTACCAAAGATGGAAAGCTGGTTTATTCCCTTACAAAATTTGAGGAAAAAGAGAAGGTAAAAGGTTGGGTAATAAGAGAAAGCCTTGTTGGGGCTTCTATTTCTAATGTAAAAGGAGAAGAAGAGGCGGTAACCAAAGTAAGTTACTTTAAGGGAAAAGACCCTTCAA
>QMLA01000068.1 GCA_003646585.1 Deltaproteobacteria bacterium
AGAGGCTCCTTCGGGAAGGCAGGGCTTATGAGTGCTTCTGCAGCAGAGAAGAACTTGAGGAATTGAGGCAGAGGAACCTCCAGAGGGGGCTTCCGCCCCGTTATGATCGCAGATGCCTCGGGCTTTCCGAAGCGGAAAAGCAAAGATTGAGGGCCCAGGGAAGGGTCCCCTCGCTGAGGTTCAGGGTGGAGGGGACGGTGACCTTCGAGGATGAGGTCTTCGGACCCCAGAGGTTCAGGGGGGAGGACTTGGGGGATTTCATAATAATGAGGCCAGGTGGGTTGCCGACTTACAACTTCGCCTGCGTGATCGATGATCACCTCCTGGGGGTGACCCACGTGATAAGGGGGGAGGACCACCTTCCCAACACCCCAAGGCAGATCCTCCTCTACAGGGCCTTTGGATGGGATATCCCGAAGTTCGCCCACCTGCCCCTGCTCCTGGGTCCCGATGGGAAGGTCCTTTCCAAACGCCACGGTCCCACCTCCCTCAAGGAGCTCAGGGAGATGGGCATCTTGCCCCAGGCCCTGGCCAATTATCTGCTGAGCCTGGGAGGGGCAACGGGGGATCGCATCCTCGACTGGGAGGGGATGAAGGAGGCCTTTTCCCTGTCGGGGATCTCAAGGAGCCATCCGGTCTTCGACATGGGCAGGCTCCTCTGGTTCAACCGCGAACACCTGAAGGGACTGGGAGGGCAGAAGCTTCAGGTCCTGTTGGGGTCCCCCGAAGGGGTGAATCCCCATGCCCTGGAGCTTCTGCGGGACGAGGTATCGACCCTCTCGGAGCTGAGGGAACTGGTGAGCTCCCTGCTCAGGGATCCCGACTGGCAGAACCGGGATCTGCTCGGGGACGGTGAGGTCCTCGAGATCGCCCTGCGGGAACTCGATGGAGGGAAGGAAGGGCTGCTTGAGAGGGTCCTCAGGGTTTCGGGCAGAAAGCCCAGGGAGGTCTTTTTGCCGCTGAGGGTTGCCCTTACGGGGCAAAGGCAGGGTCCTGAATTGAGAAAATTGCTCGAGTTCTTTGACGAAAGCACAATAAGGCATCGCCTCAAAAAGGCCCTTTCGGTTTTAAGGAGGTGAGGGATGGACCTTCAGCTTTACAATACCTATCGAAGGCGTAAGGAACCCTTCAGGCCCTTGCAGCCCCCTCGGGTGGGGATGTATGTGTGTGGGGTTACTGTTTACGACCTGACCCACATAGGGCATGCCCGAAGCCTTGTGGTCTTCGATGTGCTTTACCGTTATCTGAAGTACCTCGGTTTCAGGGTCCTTTATGTCAGGAACTTCACCGACATAGACGACAAGATCATCAACCGGGCCCAGCAGGAGGGCGTGACCTTTAGGGAGATAGCCGAGCGATACATCGCCGAGTTTTACGCCGATACCGACCCCCTTGGCCTGGAGAGGCCCGATGTTGAACCCAGGGCCACCGAGCACATCCCCGAGATGATCGAGGCGATAAGGCGTTTGATAGAGAAGGGGCATGCCTATGTGGCCGATGGGAACGTGTATTTTTCGGTGGAGAGCTTCCCCGGATACGGAAAGCTTTCCGGCAGAAGCCCCGAGGAGATGATGGCAGGGGCCAGGATCGAGCCCGATCCCAAAAAGAGGAATCCCCTGGACTTTGCCCTCTGGAAGGCCTCAAAGCCCGGAGAACCCAGCTGGAGTTCCCCGTGGGGGGAGGGCCGCCCGGGGTGGCACCTTGAGTGTTCGGTGATGAGCCAGAAGTACCTTGGCGAAACCCTCGATATCCACGGAGGGGGGCAGGACCTGATCTTCCCCCACCATGAAAACGAGATCGCCCAGTCGGAGGCCTTGACCGGAAAGCCCTTCGTCCGCTACTGGGTCCACAACGGTTTCGTACAGGTGCGGGGCGAGAAGATGTCCAAGTCCCTGGGAAACATAGTGACCCTTAAGGAGATCCTCAGGGAACACCATCCGGAGGCCTTGAGGCTTTTTCTTTTGGGCCGTCATTACCGCAGTCCCGTCGATTACACCCCCGAAAGGCTCAGAGAGGCAAGCAGATCCCTTGAGCGGCTTTACGCGGTCCTTTTGAGGGTCAAAAGGGCCGAAGGATCCGATGAGGGGGGATGGGGGAAGGTCGTGGAGCTCTCAGAAGGCCTCCCCGATAGATTCCACCAGGCCATGTCCGATGACCTAAATACCCCTCGGGCCTTGGCGGGGCTCTTTGAGCTCATGAGGGAGGTGAACAGGATCCAGGGGCCGATGCCCAGGCCCGTTGCCGAAAGGATCCGCAGGGCCCTTGAACCTTACCAGAGGGTCTTGGGGATCCTGGGGGAGGATCCGGAGGGGTTTTTCGAATCCAAGAGGATGAGGAAGCTCAAGGTGCTTGGGATCTCCCCTGAAGAGGTCCAAAGGCTTATAGAAGAAAGGGATAGGGCGAGGAAGAGGAAGGACTTTGAGACCGCGGACAGGATCCGCGATCATCTTGCCTCCTATGGCATAAGGCTGATGGATACCCCTGAAGGAACCACATGGGACGTGAATGGATAGGTTCAGGCTGGTAACGGAGTTCGAACCCAGGGGCGATCAACCCAAGGCCATAGAGCAGCTGTGCCGGTGGCTCAGGGAAGGCGCGCGGCACATGGTCCTTCTTGGGGTCACCGGTTCGGGGAAGACCTTCACCATGGCCAATGTCATCTCGAGGCTCAACCGCCCGGCCTTGATCATATCCCACAATAAGGCCCTTGCAGCCCAGCTTTACGGCGAATTCAAGCAGCTCTTCCCCGAAAACGCCGTGGAGTTCTTCGTGAGCTATTACGATTACTATCAGCCGGAGGCCTATATCCCCGAGACCGACACCTACATCGAAAAGGACACCCTCATAAATGAGGAGATCGATAAACTCAGACACTCTGCCACAAGGTCCCTCTTGGAAAGGAGGGATGTCATCATCGTTGCAAGCGTTTCCTGTATTTATGGCCTTGGTTCCCCCGAGGATTACGCCTCGATGAAATTGCCCCTGAAGAAGGGGATGAGGATCAGGAGGTCGGATATCCTCTCCTATCTCGTCGAGATCCTCTATCAGCGCAACGATTACGACTTCTTCCGGGGAACCTTCAGGGTGAGGGGCGACATCATCGAGGTCTTTCCGGCTCACGAGGAAGAGAGGGCCTTAAGAATTGAGCTGTGGGAGGATGAGGTAGTTTCCTTGAAGGAATTCGACCCCTTAAGCGGCAAGGTCATAGGGGAACTTGACTCCTACACCGTTTATCCTGCCAGCCACTACGTCACCCCGCGCGAGAGGCTCCTTCTGGCCATAGAGGGGATAAAGGAGGAGCTGAGGGAGAGGGTCAGGGAGCTCAGGGGGCAGGGCAAATTGCTTGAGGCCCAGAGGCTCGAACAGCGGACGATGTTTGACATCGAGATGCTCCTTGAGGTCGGATACTGCAAGGGCATCGAGAACTATTCGCGACACCTCACAGGACGCCTTCCAGGGGAACCCCCTCCCACCCTCCTGGATTATCTTCACGAGGACACCATCATCTTCATCGACGAATCCCATGTGACCATCCCCCAGCTTCAGGGGATGTACTACGGGGATCGTTCCCGCAAGGAGACCCTGGTGGAGTATGGCTTCAGGCTCCCTTCGGCCCTAGATAACCGTCCCCTGAAGTTCGAGGAGTTCGAGGAGCGGATTGGGCAGGTGGTCTATGTGTCCGCCACCCCCGGAGATTATGAACTCGAGAAGGCCCAGGGGCGGGTGGCCGAGCAGATCATAAGGCCCACCGGGCTGATGGATCCGGAGGGGGAGGTGAGGCCCGCCAGGGGGCAGGTGGAGGATCTCTACTGGGAGATAAAGAAGAGGGCCGAGAGGGGCGAGAGAGTCCTTGTGACGACCTTAACAAAGCGCATGGCAGAGGACCTGACCGATTACTACCGGGAGAGGGGACTGAGGGTGAGGTACATGCATGCAGAGGTGGATACTCTCGAAAGGATCGAGATCCTGAGGGATCTGAGGCTTGGCAAGTTCGACTGTTTGATAGGCATAAATCTTTTGCGCGAGGGCCTTGATCTGCCGGAGGTGTCGCTTGTGGCAATCCTTGATGCGGACAAGGAGGGCTTTTTGCGTTCAGAACGGGCCCTGATTCAGACCTTCGGTCGGGCGGCAAGGAACGTCAACGGGAAGGTGATCCTTTATGCCGATACCATAACCAGGTCCATGGCCTCGGCCATCCGGGAGACGGAGCGCCGCCGCAGGATCCAGGCCGAATACAACCGCACCCATGGAATAACCCCCGAGACCATCAGGAAGGGCATCCACGACATCCTCAGCTCCATCTACGAAGTCGATTATCCCAGGGTCCCGGAGGTGGGGGAAGAGGAGGAGGTCTACCTCTCGGACCATGAGGCCCTGAAGGGGCGCATAGAGGAACTGCGCAGGATGATGAGGGAGGCGGCATCAAGGCTCGAGTTCGAAAGGGCAGCGGAACTGAGGGACAAGATAAAGGAGCTGGAGAGGAGGCTGCTGGAGATAGGGGCACCGGTTAGGGAAAGGGCAGAGAGGGTAAGGAAAAGGAGGGCCAGGAGGTAACTCGTGGAACACATCCTCTGGGAAGGGAACGCCGTGCTTTTGCTGGATCAAAGGCGCCTCCCTTCCGAGGTAGTCTATGTCCGCTGTGAGGATGTCGAGGCAGTAGCCAGGGCCATAGAGGAGATGGTCATCAGGGGGGCACCGGCCATAGGGATCGTGGCGGCCCTGGGCGTTGCCCTTGAGGCAAGAAGGAACCCAAGAAGGCCCGAGGAAGCAGCCCTTCGAGCCATCGAGGTCCTGGGCCGGACCAGACCCACGGCCAGAAACCTCTTCTGGGCCCTCGAGAGGATGAAGGGGATCCTCGGCAGCCCCTTCAGGGATCTCGTCAAGGCCCTGGAGGAGGAGGCCTTGAGGATCTGGAGGGAGGATGTGGAGGCCAACCGGGCCATCGGCCTTCACGGTTCCGAACTCCTTGGGCCCGGCAGCAGGGTCCTGACCCACTGCAATGCAGGAGCCCTGGCCACAGGGGGTTACGGGACGGCCCTGGGTGTGATAAGGCGGGGTTTCGAGGAGGGCAAGGTCAGGCACGTCTATGCCACAGAGACCAGGCCCTTTCTGCAGGGATCGAGGCTTACCGCCTGGGAGCTCACCAGGGAGGGGATACCCGTCACCCTCATCGTCGAAGGGGCGGCAGGGTATCTTATGTCCCGGGGGATGGTGGATGCGGTGATCGTTGGGGCTGATAGGATCACCTCAAGGGGAGATGTGGCCAATAAAATCGGCACCTATACCCTTGCGGTGCTGGCCAGACAGCACAGCATACCCTTTTATGTTGCCGCTCCCCTTTCGACCTTCGACTTCTCCCTGCTTGGAGGCGACCAGATCCCCATCGAGGAAAGGGACCCAAGGGAGGTCCTGGAGGTAGGGGGGAGGAGGATCGCCCCCGAGGGGGTCGAGGGGATGAACCCCGCCTTCGATGTGACCCCTGCCGAATTCGTAACGGCCATCATCACCGAGAAGGGGGTCCTATGGCCGCCCCTTTGATCGCCTTAATAACGGATTTCGGTTGGAGGGACGGATATGTGGGGACAATGAAGGGGGTGATCCTGGGGATAAACCCCTCCTGCAGGATAGTGGATGTGGCCCATGAGGTCGATCCCCACGACATAACGGCCGGGGCCCTGGTGCTGGAATCGGCCTTCGATTATTTCCCACGGGGGACGATCTTTCTGGCAGTGGTGGATCCGGGAGTTGGAGGGAGGAGGCGGGGTATTGTGGTTCGGTGCAGAGACAGGTACCTCGTCGGGCCCGATAACGGCCTTTTCACCCTGGTTTTGCAGAGGAGTTCCTTCAGAGCCTACGAAATAAGGGAGAGGCACTACATGCTCCCCTGGGTGAGCCCCACCTTCCACGGGCGCGATGTGTTCGCCCCAATCGCTGCCCACCTTTCCCTGGGGGTGGAACCCCAAAGGTTTGGCCCCGAACTGCGCCCTGAGGACCTCTCCTTTTTGCCAGTACCCCTGCCGAGGAAACTGCAAGACCACATCCTGGGGCAGGTGATCTACGTGGACCGGTTCGGAAATCTCATAACCAACTTGAGGCCTGAAGACCTCCCCGAAGGGGAGCTGTTGATAGAGGTCGGAGGGGAGAGGATCCGCGGGCTCAAGTCCACCTATGAGGAGGGAGGATGGGG
>QMLA01000069.1 GCA_003646585.1 Deltaproteobacteria bacterium
ATATGGTATAGGAAGCGGAAAGGTTTTCAGCCAGATGGAGGAGCTTTGCAAGCTACCAATAGCGACGCTTGGAGTTAAGGATGAAGAAATTGAATCGGGGGAATATGTTAAAAAAGTTGAAGAATTCGTCGTGAACATTAGAAAATCTTTATCTATCCACAAAATATGAAAAAGAGTTGGAACGGTCGAAGGCTCTCAAAACTATCTTTCGTTGTTTTGGACATTTGAGTAGGTGATCAATTCATTTGATCTTTGAATCAGGAACCAGTACATTAGCAGTGCTTTTTCCATCTCTTCATAGTTAATGTATTTTTTAGTAATTATTTTCCAGAAGTTTTCGTTGTGTCTTTTTTCGATTGAGTGAATCATTTCGTGAAAGGTTACGTATCTGACTAGTCTTTCAGGAAGGTATTTTAGAAGAGTGTTTATTGTTAGGTTTCCTTTTTGGCTGTAGCTTGCCCATTTTGTCTTCATTCTCCTGAAAAAGACACTGTTAACTTTAAGGTTGAATTCTTGTTGATATTCCTTAATAATTGAATGTATCAGGGTTTTCAGTTCTTTTTCTGTTCTTGATAGGTTGAGAGTTTTCTTTTTTGCTTCTTCGAGTGCTTCGGCGATGATCTGTTCCTTTTTGATTATCCATTTTTTATGTTTCTCGATGAGTGATGCCGCGTCGTTGTAGTTCTTTGGCAAGACTAGAAGAAGAGTTCCTGTTTTGTATTCTAGCCTTGGATATTTTATGTCTCGATAGTCTACTTTGTATTTTATTGTTTTATCTTCTTCCATATGTCTTCACGTTCTCTATAATGTTTTGATAGAGTTCTTCAAGCTCGTCTAGTTTTATTCCATACTCCTTGATGTATCGTCTTAGGAATCTTCTTATTGTTCGTGCTATGTTTTTCTGCGCTGTTTTCTGCATGTACCATCCCGTGAACATGTGCTCCTTTATCTGTGTTGAGAGTTCTGTGACATCCTTTACTAGTCTAGGATCGCTTCCAAACCTCTTTTCTAATGTAAGCAGTAGAGAATATTCGAGGTCTGAGAATCCTAGTTCTTTTTGTCTGGCTGTGAGTTTTTTCATCTCTTCTATGATTTGTAGGCCTTCTTTGTAGATTTTCTCGAAGTCTTTTGTTCTTTCCTTCCACATCTTGAGTATTCTTTCGACTTTCTGCGTCAGCGTCTCGTATACTGGGTTTTTGTATCTGTCTACGAGGACGAACCTGTTTAGTGTGAAGACGATGTTTGCTGCTTTTTCTCTCTTAGTTTTTGCTTTTTCTTCGAGTCTCTCCATGTAGTGTTCGTCGAATTTTATTATTGGCAGATCTTTCACTAGGTTTTCGATTTCGGTTGATTTATGCACGTACTTAAGGGTTTTGTTAAAGTATTTCTGGATGTACCCTCTTTCGGCTCTTCTGCTTTGTCCTAGAACCCATGTTATGTAATAGGTGTAGACAGCTGAGAGCCACTTGTACTCCTTGAACATTCTTACTTTTATTTCGTCTGGGCCGAGCTGCTCGAAGAGTTTCCGTAGACGCCTGTAGTTCTGTATGAATTTTTTGCTGTGCTCCTCTTCTGTTGTTATGGCTTCTATTGCTTCTAGCATGGTATCTCTGTCGTATTTGTCTTTGGGGACTCCTTCGAATAGGCTCATGGTTTCGTTTATTGTTTCTGTGAATTCGTTTCTGAGGTCTTCGATGTCATATAGTACGCCTTTTATGTCTTCTTTGCTGTAGGCTTCGAAGGCTTTTGTGAATTCCTTCAGTATGCCTACGTAGTCTATGATTACGCCTGCTTCTTTCAGTCCTTTATATGGTCGGTTTGTTCTTGCTATTGCTTGGAGTAGTCTATGCTCTTTTAATGGCTTATCTAGGTACATTACTTGGAGGATTGGAGCGTCAAATCCTGTTAGAAGCATGTCTGTGACGATTAGGATTTTGGGGTATTCGTCTTCTTCCTTGTATTTTTCGATGATTTCTTTTCTTATCTCTTCGATCTCTTTTCCTTTGAATCGATCCCTTAGTTCCTTAAGGTAGTCTATGATTATCGGTGGGTCTTTTCTTTCGTTGAATGTCATTACGATTTCTGAGTATTCTTTTGGTAGATGCTTGTCTAGTTGTCTTTTGTATTGGACGCAGGCTTTTCTGCTTACGGCTACCATCATGGCTTTGAATTTTCCGTCTACGTTCTCTTTGAAGTGCTCGGCTATGTCTTCTGCTATCTTCTGGATTCTTTTTTCGTTTTCTAGTACGACTTTTATTTTGTTTAGTTTTCGTTTTACTTTTTCTTTCACTTTTTCTCTGAATTCTTCTGGGATCTCTTCGTATTCTACTTCGATGAATGTTTCAAGCATCTCTTTGTTTAGGTGGACTTCTTTCTCTAGTCTGGGCTGATAGACGATTTTGACTGTGAAGCCATCTTTTATCGAGTCTGTTATGAAGTATTTGTCGAAGTAGTTTTCTTCCGGTGGGTAGCTGAATTCTATGTAGGTGTCTCTTCCTCTCTTTGAGATTGGGGTTCCTGTGAATGCGAAGAAGAATGCGTTTTTTAGTATGAGTTTCATTTGGGCTGCTAGTACGCCGTATTGGGTTCTGTGTCCTTCGTCAATAAATGCGATTACGTTCTTTCTTGTTAGAATTGTCTCTTTGTTTTCGGATTGTTTTTCCAGTTCCTTTTGTAGGTCTTGGAGTTCTTCTGGTCTGAATTTATGAATGAGTGTTATGAGTATGCCTCTTTTTCCTCTTCCTTCATCATGTTCTATTGCTTCTTTTAGTTTGTTTATGGAGTCTATTATCTCTGGTTTCGTTATGTCTAAGGCGTTGAATTCGTTGTATAGTTGTTCTTGGAGTTCTTCTCGGTCAACTATGAAGAAGATTGTTGGATTTTCTAGTCGTGGATCATGATATAGTTTGTTTGCTGCGAAGATCATGGTTAGGGTTTTCCCTGAGCCTTGCCAGTGCCAGATTAGTCCTTTATTCTTGTCTTCTTTTCCTTCCAGATGATTTATGACTCTATTGTAAATTTTTTCTGCCGCTCTGTATTGCATGTATCTGGAGATTACCTTGTTTGCGCTTCCATATTCAAGTCTGAAGAATAGGTAGTTTCTTATGATGTTGAGAAGTGTTTCCGGCGTTAGCATTTCAATTGTTGAGTCTATCGAGTCTTTTTCTGATTCTCTCCATTCGTGTATGTGCACTTCGTCGAGCCATGGAACTATCGGAAAGTATTTCGCTACCTGTTCGGCTCCTATTCCGATCTGCACATACTTATAGAGCTCTGGAACGGTTTTCTCATAGTCTTTTATTTGTCTGTATGCTGTTTCCCAATCTTCCGAGAAGCTTACTGGGCTTTTACATTCTATGTTTACGAGTGGAATGCCATTAACGTATAGGATTATGTCGTTTCTGATTTCTTTGTCTCCGCTTTGATGGATAACTTGTCTGCTGATGATGAATTCGTTATTTTCTAAGTTTTCATAATCGAAGAGCCGAACGTATTTAACGATTCTTTCTTTCTCGAATTTTACAGGGACTCCAAACTTGTAGTAATTTAGGATCTGTTTTGCTCCTTCAATTCCAGAACTTTTCAGTTTCAGTTCATTTATTACTTCTTTTACTTCTTCGTCTCCGATTCCTATGTTCCTGTTTATTCTTTCCAGCGCTCTCATCAAAACTGGCGTAAGTAACGGTTCTTCTAGGCTTTCCCTTTCCAAATCATCGGCCTGTATGAAATTCCAGCCTTTCTTCCCTAATTCTTTAATGAAGTAATCTTCAACCAGAGATTTCTCAGTAAACATAGGCATCTTTACATCGCAACCTTAACCCTTCTCCTACCAGTAAGCAAATCACCCATCAGACCCTTCTTAATACGGACAAGTTTTTCTTTACGCATTCTCTCAAGATCAAATTTCTTATTAACATAAGAAAGAATTTCAGCAATCTTTTGTTGTTCTGAAACTGGCGGAATTGGAACTCTTAGTCTTTCTACTAATCCCTTTCTTAATAACGCTTGATTAACGGCGCGTGTGCTCAAGGACTTGAAGAATCCGTCATGCCACATTTTCATAAGGACGTAGAGGAGCCATTCAGGTATAATGTCTTTAGAATGTACTCGGAGTCTAGTCAAAAGATTGCTAAAAACGCACTCACTAAATTCACCCCTGAAAATTGCACATTTTCCAACAAGATTAGCACTGTTCCGATTACTCAATAGAATATCGCCCGGCCTTAGAAGGTACTCGTCTATTCTATGATTAACTGTTATCAGTGCGTAAGCGTTGCTATTTATTTTTCCATTATCTAAAATGCTATCAGCCTTTAGTTGGATTATGCCTTTCTCTCCTCTTTTACCATAAATTCCCTCTTTTACTGAGGCTATATGTTTTATTCGGACTATTTTCCATGTTTTTGGGATTTTTCCTATTTTTGTTTCTTTGAATTCTTTGTGTCCTATGCCCTCTGTTAGTAGTTTCTGCATTAAGCCCTTCTTCAACCTTTCAGTCTTCGCAATAGCTAAATCAACCCGGCGAATAGCATCATCAACACCAGACAAAACCTCAGCGATCCTACGCTGCTCCTCAATTGGAGGAAGAGGAATGGTAATCCTATCAAAATGCTTGGTTGATAAGTGCTTTACAGTTGTCTGTCCAACTTGTAATTCAATAATTCTCAGTGGCTTTTGTATTGCGTAATATAGATATAAATTGTCGAGATATTCTTCGTTCTTCGACCATACTTTCAAAACCCTTTGATTGAGTAAACCTTTAGGGCCTCTCCAAACGTAGGCTTTAAATTCACCATCCATGCTTATCAAAATTTCACCAGGAGAGACCAAATATTCATCTTCAAATGGCCCGTTATAAAGCGCTTCAGTAGAATTCTTTCCTAAATCCCTTATTCTAATTAGCGGAATTCCTTCTTTCTCATTAAAATATTTGGATGAGAAAGCGTATCCTGCAAGTATCCCTATTACTCCCGGAGATGCCTTTCCTAAATTTATGACTTCCCAATCCTTTGGGATTTCACCAATCGTAGTTTGATTGTATCCCATTTTCATGAGAATACACCAATCTCTTTTAAGTATTCGCTTATCTTTGTTTCAACTGTGCTTAGTTCTTTTTCGATTTTGTTTAGTTCTTGCCATTCTTTTGCTATGTCTATGTTTTCTGTTTCTTCCTCAGGGAAGACATATAATGTCACGTTTAGGTTGTAGTCGTTTTCTCTGATTTCGGATAATGGAACAATTCGTGAGAAGCCTTTTTCCTCTCTAAACTCTTTATATGCCTTAGCGATCTTCTCTATGTGTTTGACTCCAAGCCTGTTAAGTTTTCTAACTTCAGGATGCTGCTCATACTCATTAGAAGCGTTGATAAATAGAACTTTACCCTTTCTTTCTTCTGGTTTATTCTTTCGAAGTATTATTATAGCTCCGGGCGCACCAGTATTATAGAACAACTTTTCCGGCAATAAGATAACACACTCGATCAGGTCAGCCTCTAAAATTCTAGAACGAATAGTCCTCTCCTTGCCTCCTCTGAAAAGACAGCCATTATCAATAACAAGGCCCACTCTGCCAGTGTCGTCCTTTGCTGAAGCAATCATGTGCTGTACCCAAGCCCAATCAGCAGAGTTCCTAGGAACAAAACCATACCTGAAACGTTGCCGCCAGAACTCACCCTTCTTCAAGACAGTCTCGTCATAGCCGTCTTGATTCCAAGGAGGATTCGCAATAACCACATCAAACTGTTTTAAGCGGTCGCCTTCCTTAAACTTCGGATATAGGAAAGTGTCACCAAAAACAAGATTCGGGTCCCTGATGTCATGGATATACATGTTCATCTTAGCTAAGGCCAGAGTCTTACGATTAACCTCCTGACCATAAAGGAAAAGCTTAGCAGCCTCACTCTTGCCATAATTGTCCTCAACATGCTTGTAGGAAAGAATCAGCATGCCTGCGGAACCACAAGCAGGATCATAAACGCTCTCACCAGGCTTAGGATCAGTAATCTCAACTAGGAGCTTAATTACTTCACGAGGAGTGTAAATCTCACCCTCCTTCGCCTTTGTCGGAGCAAAATACATCAA
>QMLA01000070.1 GCA_003646585.1 Deltaproteobacteria bacterium
CCCTTGTGCCAGAGGTTCTTCTCCAGGAGCACAGCCACCCCCGCCTGGGCTATGGATCCCTCGATCTGTCCCTCAACGGCCATGGGGTTTATGGGGTAACCGCAATCGTGGGCCGCCACAAAGCGGGGTATCCTCACCCGGCCGGTCTCCTCGTCGACCTCCACCTCCGCCACCGATACCCCGTAGGAGAAGGTCCCGGCAAGCTGTCCGTAGGGTCTCTTCACCCATTCCCTCTCAAAATCTATGCTCGGCATGTAGGCCCCGATGCCCATAACGGGTTTCCCCATGAAGAAGGCCTCCCGGACTATCCACCGGATGGGGATCTTCTTGGAGGGATCGCTCTTGGATATGACCATCCTGTCCTTGAGGTCCAGGTCCTCAGGGGGCACCCCGAGCTTTTCCGAGGCGATGGTGATGATCTGCCGCCTTGCATCTTCGCACGCGCTCTTTACGGCATTTCCACCGACAAAGGTGGCGGCCTGAGAATAAGCACCGGGGTCCAGGTTCGTGACCTCGGTGTCGGCATTGACCAGATTGATGTCCTCCATGGGGATGCCCAGGACCTCGGAGGCTATCTGGACGGCCAGGGACTCATTCCCTTGGCCGTTGTCCACGATGCCGGTGACAATGGTCGCCTGGCCATCGTCGTTGAACTTCACATAACAGGAGGAACCCGATCTGAAACCCATCGGGAAGCCGCACATTATGGCAACACAGCCCATCCCGATCCCCTTGCCCTTGGGGAGCTTCTGCCTCTTTTCCTTCCATGAGGCCTTCTCGGCTGCCGTCCTTATGGCCTCCTGGAGCCCGCAGCTTTTGATTTTTGACCTGGTGGCCGTCTCCTCCCCGGCCTTAAGGCCGTTCTTCAGACGGATCTCCATCGGGTCGATTCCCAGCTCCTCGGCGATCATGTCAAGCTGCATCTCGTTGCCCACAAGAAAGGCCCTCCCGTGGCAGCCGTACATGCCCCGTATGCCTTTATTGGTGAAGACGCGATAACCATCGTAGCGGACATTGGGCAGCCGATAGGTCTCCTCATACACGTAATAGGGAACCGAGGTGGCAATGGGTCCCGTGGAGCTGTATGCCCCCCCGTCATAAATCACCTTGAACTGCTTGGCCACAATGGTGCCGTCGCGCTTAACCCCCGTTTTTATCGTCGCTATCACATCGTGGACCTGCCTCGAACAGGTGGCGTTCTCCTCCCGGGTCAAAACGAGCTTAACGGGCCTTCCGGTCTTCATGGAAAGCAGCGAGGCTATGAAATCGGCAGGTTGAACCTCACTGCGACCCCCGAAGGCCCCCCCTATCGTTGTGTGCCTCACCCGCACGCGGTTGAGCGGAAGGCCCAAAAGGTTCGAGAGGGCCTTCGCCCTCACGTGGGGGCCGGCATTGGGACACCAGAGGTCGAGGTACCCATCGTGGTAATGGGCCACAACGGCATAGGGCTCCATCATGGCATAGGCCTCACCGGCGGCCCTGAAGGTGTCCTCCCTCACCAAATAAGCCTCCTTGAAGGCCTTATCCACGTCCCCCACCTCGATATGAACGTGGATGTTGATATTTCTGGGGAACTCCTCGTGGATGAGGGGGGCACCCTCCTGCATGGCCTCCTCTGGATCAAAGACCGCAGGCAGGGGCTCATACTCGACGCGGATGAGCTCGAGGGCCTCCATGGCCGTCTCCTCATCGACGGCCGCCACCGCAACCACATCCTCCCCCACATACCGGACCTTGTCGGTGGGTAGCATCATGTGATCCTGGGTGTACTTGAAGACCCCCCACTTGACCCCTTTTCCGTCAAAACCCGTAACGACGGCCTTCACCCCCGGAACCCTCAAGGCCCGGCTCACGTCGATGTGGAGTATCCTGGCATGGGGCAGGGGGCTTCTTAAGACCTTCGCCACAAGCATGCGGGGGAGCTTTATGTCGGCGGTGTAAACGGCATTCCCCGTCACCTTGGCCACCGCATCGGTGCGCGGAACTGACTTGCCTACAATCTTGTACTCGGCCATTTGCCCCTCCTTATGTCCTTAAATCGGGACAAAAAAATCCCTCACCCCAAAACACCACAAACGGATTGAAAAGATCCCAACCGGAGTGTATACAGTACACAATAGTCTGGGGATTGTCAAGCGCTGCTGCGGTATGGACCGCTGTATGACAGTGCCAAACAACGTGCTTGACAGAAGGCTTCAGTTGTGTACAATAGCGTACTGTATGCAGCATACAGTTTTTCCTTTCGGAAGATCGTTGCTTTTGACAAAACAAGGTTTTAAAGATATAGGGAGGGAGGGGGAGTGAAGTATCTTTTCAAAATTGGGAGGAGGTGTTGAGATGAAGAGAAGGGGGTTTCTAGCCATTTTGCTTATTTTGTTCTTTGGCAGTTTGGTCTTCTTAAGCGGGGTGGAGGCCAAGGTAATAAAGTTGAGGTATGCCAATTTCCCTCCGGCTCCTACCTTTCCGTGTGTCCAGATGGAGCGATGGGCTCGAGAGGTGGAGAAGAGGACCGGTGGAAAGGTTAAGGTGGAGACCTATCCTGGGGGGACGCTGCTTGGGGCCAAGAACATGTTCGATGGGGTGATCGCCGGTATCGCCGACATAGGGTGTTTCTGTCCGTCCTATCAACCCGGCAGGTTCCCCCTGCTTGAGGCGGTGGATCAGCCCATAGGGTATCCCAACACCAAGGTCGCCAGCCTCGTCATCTTTGACCTTTACAGGAAGTGGCAGCCCAAGTCCTTGGAGAAGGTCAAGGTCATAACGATGTTCACCTGTGCCCCGACCCATTTGATGATGAAGGTTCCCATCAGGAGCCTTAAAGACCTCAGGGGTGTGGAGATCAGGGCTGCCGGTACCCTGGCCAAGGCCCTTGAGCTCCTTGGGGCCACTCCCGTGGCGATGCCCATGTCCGATGTTCCCGAGGCCATACAGAAGGGCGTCGTAAAAGGGCTGCTTTCCTCCCTTGAGGTGATGAAGGACTTCAAGTTTGCCGAGTACTGCCGATACGTCACCTACCTAGGCTTTCAGGTGGTCTCCTTTGCCGTGGTGATGAATAAGAACACTTGGAACTCCCTGCCCAAGGACGTGCAGAAGGTCATAGATGATCTATCAAGGGAGCAGGCCCTCTGGACCGGCCGTTACATGGACGATCACGTGAAGGAAGCCATCGAGTGGTCCAAGAAGACCTACAATGTGGAGTTCATAAAGCTGTCATCCAGTGACATGGCCAAGGCCAAGGAGCTGGTGAAGCCCATGATCGACGAGTACATCAAGAGGGCCAAGGCGGCGGGAATCCCTGCCGATGAGGTGATGAAGGACGTCATATCCCTGAGGGATAAGCTCGCCGCCAAGTACGGCGATTAGGCGGGTCCCTACCCCCTCCCTCCCGAGGTGGGATCATGGACCAGAGGGATTTCCTGGGTAAGTTTTTTCACAGCTGGATGATGAAGATCGGGGGTGTGGCCCTCGTTGCGATGATGGGGATTGCGTGTGGAAACATGTTTTTGCGAGCCCTGTGGGTTCCGATAAAGGGGACCTATGAACTAGTGGGATTTCTGGGGGCTGTGGTCACCTCCTTCGCCCTCGGCTATACCCAGTCCAGGAAGGGCCATATAGCCGTCGACATCCTCTTTAACCGTTATCCCAAGAGGCTTCAGGATTTCATGGAGGCCTTCAATGCCCTTGTCAACGCCTTCTTCTTCGGGATCATCGCCTGGCAGGTGGGAAAATGGGCCACTGCTGTATGGAAGGCGGGGGAGGTCTCCGAGACCCTGAGGATCCCCTTTTATCCCTTCACTTACGGGGTGGCCTTTGGCTGTGGGGTCCTCGCCCTGGTGCTTCTGGTCGACTTTCTCAGGGCTGTCCCCTGGTGGAGGATCGCCCGGGCAAGACAAAGCAAGAAGGGGTGAAGAGGTGGAGGCCAGTCTCGTTGGGCTTTTGGGGATAGTGGTCCTTTTGGCGATACTGCTTTTTACGGGAATGCCGGTGGGCTTTGCGATGGCCCTGGTGGGGTTTTTGGGGATGTCCTGTGTGATCCCCGTTAAGGCGGCCATGGCCACGCTGGGAACCGATCTGTGGCAGACCTTTTCTTCTTACGGCCTCACCGTGATCCCCCTCTTCATCCTCATGGGGGAGATCACCTTCTACTCGGGGGTGAGCGAGAGGCTTTACAACGCCGCCTATAAATGGGTGGGTCAGATCCGCGGCGGCGTTGCCATGGCCACGGTGATGGCCTGTGCGGGGTTTGCGGCCATCTGTGGGTCCAACACAGCTACTGCGGCCACCATGAGTACTGTGGCCCTTCCCGAGATGAAGAAGTACCGCTACAACCCGATCCTGAGCACTGGGGCGGTGGCCAGTGGGTCCACCCTGGGTGTGGTGATACCCCCCAGTGTGGTCCTGATAGTGGTGGGCCTTTACACGGGCCAGTCCATAGGCAGGCTCTTCTTCGGCGGTGTGATTCCAGGACTCGTCCTCACCGGCCTTTTCATCTTCACCATTTATGTGCTCTGTTCCGTCAAGAAGGATTGGGGCCCCCCGGGTCCAAAGACCACTTTCCTGGAAAAACTTCAGGCCCTGCCCGGGGCCATTGAGATGATCGTCCTGTTCCTGCTGGTCATGGGGGGGCTTTACATGGGGTGGTTCACCCCCAGCGAGGCAGGGGCTGCGGGGGCCTTCTGTGCCATAGTGGTCAGCCTGGTCCGCCGGACCCTGACCTGGGAGAAGTTCTTGGCGGCGGTGACCGATACCCTCAAGCTCTCCTGCATGATCTTTGTCATCGTCACAGGGGCTGTGATCTTCGGCCGCTTCCTCACCGTGACCCGCCTTCCCTATGAGACCGCCAAGTGGGCCGCTTCCCTCCCCATCCCCCACGTGGTGATCCTGGCCATTGTGCTTGTGATCTACATCATCGGCGGGGCGGTAATGGACGCCCTCGCCTTCCTGCTGGTGACCATCCCGATCTTTTACCCCGTAATCATGGCCATGGGATATGACCCCATCTGGTACGGGGTCCTCATCACCGTGATCACCACCATGGGGGCGGTCACCCCTCCCGTGGGGGTGAACACCTATGTGGTGGCAGGAGTGGCCAAAGACGTCCCTTTGGGAAGCATCTTCAAGGGGGTTACTTTCTTCCTGCCAGCTTACGTGATCTGCGCCATCTTCATGATCCTCTTCCCCGACCTGGTGCTCTTCCTCCCCAGACTCCTCAGGGGATAAAAAAACGGCCCCCAGAGGACCTTTGGCACCTTGACAACCACAATATGTTGTGTTACAAGTAAAACTGAACCCAATATATGGAGGAAAGGGCATGCTTTTTGTCCGGGAAGGCAGGAGAGAGGATCCCACCGATGTTGCCCTGTTTGTCAGGACCTCGGAGGAGGTCCTGGAGGGGTGGGACAGGCAGAAGATTGTCGATGCCCTGTTGAGGGAGACCTATATAGACCTGGATACGGCCCAGCAGATAAGTCGTGAGGTGGAGGAGGCCATACGCAGATCGGGCATAACGGTGGTTACTGCCCCTCTTATCCGTGAGCTGGTCAATGCGAGGCTGGTGGAGCGGGGGTTGGAGAAGGCACGCAGGCAGCACACGCGTTTGGGGATGCCGCTTTATGATGTGGAGCAGTTGATCGTGCATCCCAACAAGGAGAACGCCAATGTCCCCCATGGTCCAGAGGCCACCAATCTCACCCTGGCCGAGTCCATCAAGAAGGAGTATGCGCTTCTTGCGGTTTTCAGTCAGGAGGTGGCCGATGCCCATCTGAGGGGTGACATCCACATCCACGATCTTGGGTTCATCGACAGGCCCTACTGTTCCGGGCAGTCCCTTGAGTACATCAAGAAATTCGGTCTGAATCTGCCCAATGCCATCTCCATTGCCAAGCCCGCGAAGCATTCCGAGGTGCTTTTGGCCCATATGGTGAAGTTCGCAGCGGCCTTGCAGAGCCATTTTGCCGGTGCCATAGGCTGGGATGCGGTCAATATCTTC
>QMLA01000071.1 GCA_003646585.1 Deltaproteobacteria bacterium
CCGCTTGAAGGAGCCATCCGATATCCTGGCGTTGAAAAGCACAACCGGTATTCCTCTCCTTTCCGCCTCCCAGAGCAGGGGAGGCCAAAGTTCGGTTTCGGCTATCAGGATGGCTCGGGGGTTTATCCTCCTCAAAAAGGTCCTGATGGGGAGGCCCAACGGGATCGGGAAGGGCAGGGCGATATCCACCTTCCCCCGGGCGACTCCGAGGCCTTGGGGGGTCATCGAGGTCAGCAGAATGGGCCAGGGGATGTGGGAACGGAATTCCTCGAGGAGCCGGAGGGTGAGCTGTACCTCTCCCACCGAAGCCCCGTGGGCCCAGAGGAAGGGCGCCTTTTTAGCGACCTCCTCCCGCAACCTCTGGTCCCAGAGGCCGAACCTTTCCTTCAGCCCATATGCGGCTATCCTCAGGGGTCTGAGCATTATGCCACATCGAGGAAGGGATGCATCTGCAGTTCGTAAAGACGCCGGTATTCACCTCCCTTGGCCATGAGTTCGTCGTGGGTTCCCTCTTCGACGATCCTTCCCTCCGAGAGCACCAGGATCCTTGAGGCGTCCCTTATGGTGGAGAGCCTGTGGGCTATGATGAAGACCGTTCTGGACTCCATCAGGCGGTCCAGGGCCTCCTGGATTTCCCTCTCGGATTCGGCATCAAGGGAAGATGTGGCCTCATCCAGGATCAGGATAGGGGCGTTCTTCAACAGGGCCCTGGCTATGCTTATCCTCTGCCGCTGTCCTCCCGATAGCTTGACCCCCTGTTCCCCTATCACCGTATCGTAACCTTCGGGAAGCTGCATTATGAAATCGTGGGCATTTGCCGCCTTGGCGGCCTCGATGATCTCCTCGTCTGAGACATCGGGTCTGCCATAGGCTATGTTGTTTTTAACGGTATCGTTGAAGAGGATCACCTCCTGGGTCACAATGGCTATCTGATCCCTCAGGGACTTGAGGGTCACCTTCCTTATGTCGATCCCGTCTATGAGGATCTCCCCGGTGGTAGGGTCGTAAAACCTCAGGAGGAGGTTCACAAGGGTGCTCTTCCCCGCTCCCGATGCCCCCACTATGGCGATCTTTTCCCCCTTTTTCACCGTGAAGCTTATGTCCTTTAAGACCCATTCTCCGTCATAACGGAAGGAGACCCCCCTGTAAGCGATCGTTTGATTGAAGGGTGGAAGCTCTATGGCGTTTTCCGCCTCCTTCACCTCCGGCTGTTGATCGAAGACCTCGAAGACCCTCTTGGCAGCGGCTATCCCTTCCTGAATCTGCATGTTCACCTTGCTCAATCCCCTCAGGGGATCGTAGAGCATGGCCAAAGCGGTCATAAAGGAGAAGAATTCCCCGGGGGTCATCCGCCCCTTCACCACACTCAGTCCGCCGAGCAGTATGAATCCCCCTATTCCGATATATCCCATGGTCTCCATCACAGGGGTCGAGAGGGCCCTTACCTTCAGCCTCTTCATCAGATAGCGGAAGTACTGATCGTTGGCCCTCCTGAACCTTTCGGCCTCATAGGCCTCCATCCCGAAGGCCTTGACTATCCTCTGGCCGAAGATCGTCTCCTGCAGGAAGGCGCTTATGTAGCCCATGCTCTCCAGGGACTTCCTGCTTGCCCTGCGCATCTTCCTGCTGAACTTTACGAAAAGCCAGGCGGCGAAGGGAAAGATGGCCAGGGCCAAAAGCCCCATCCAGAAATCCCTGTAAAGGACCACCCCTATCAGGCCCACTGCCGTGAAGGAATCCTTTATCATGCTGGTCACAGCATAGGATACGGCCCCCTGCATCGCGTTCACGTCGTTGGTGATCCTGGACATCAACATCCCCGTGGGATTGCGGTGGAAGAAGGAAAGCGAAAGGCTTTGGAGGTGTTCGTAGAGCCTCTCCCGGATATCGGCCACGACCCTCTGACCCACATAGTTCATGAGGTAGCTCTGGGAGTAATTCAGGATCCCCTTCAGGACCCCCAGGCCGACCACCACAGGGGGCAATACCTTGAGCATGAACAGGTCCTTTTGGATGAAGATATCGTCCAGGACGTTCTTGGTCAGGAAGGCCAAAAGGGCCGTGATGGCCGAGACCCCTATCATCGCAAGACCCGCCACCAGGAGCCTTCGCCAATAAGGGCGCACGAAGGTCAAAAGCCTGCGGTATACGGATGCAGAGCCTTTCACCTCATCCCTCCATGAGCTTTATGGCCATATCGGCCACCCTGTCAGGGGCTCCCTCCGGAAGGAGCTCCCTTATTCGCCGGAATCCCTCCCGAATCCTCTCCCTCCTTTCCTGGTCAAGGAGCAATCCTTTGGCCTCGGTGGCGATTCTCCAAGGGCTGACGTCTTGCTGGATCAGTTCTGGCAGAAGCCCCTCTCCCAACAGGAGATTCGGTAGGGAAATGAAGGAGACGCGTACAATCCTCTTTCCCAGCCAGTAGGAGAGGGGATTGACCCTGTATATCACCACCATTGGGATCCCCATGAGGGCGCCCTGCAACGTAACGGTCCCCGAAGCCGCAAGCAACAGATCCGAAGCGGCCACTACCTTGAGGGCCTCACCCTGAAGCACCTCGATCCCCACGGGATCCAACCGGGGGGGTTCAAGCCCAGAAGCAAGGGCCAGGAAGAAGCGGAGACCGGGAACCTGCTCCCTGAGGATCTTCACCGCCCCAACCATCGGACCTATATGGCGCTTCAATTCCCCTTCCCTTGAACCCGGGAAAAGCCCTATCACCCTTTCCCCGGGCTGCACCCCCAAAAGCCTTCGGGCCTCCCCTCGGGAAGGCGCCTCCTTTATCACCTCCCTTTGGGGATGGCCGACAAAGGTCGCCTCTATCCCGTAACGCCTGAAAAAGTCTACCTCAAAGGGCAGGATTACTGCCAATTGATCGATCCCCTTGCGAAACTCCTTTGCCCTCTGAGGCCACCAGGCCCAAAGTTGCGGACTCACGTAGTAGAGAACGGGCACCCCCCGTCCCTTCAGCTCCCTCGCCAGGCGGAGGTTGAAACCCGGATAGTCTATGAGGATCGAGAGCTTTGGCTTCAGGAGCTCAATGGCCCGTTTCAGCCTCCTCCAGACCTTGATGACCTTGGGCAACTTCCCCACCGCCTCCACGATCCCCACCACCGCCATCTCTTCACAGCGCCCAAGGAGCTTGACCCCGGCCCTCTCCATCTCCCTTCCGCCTATCCCGAAGAAATAGAGCTCGGGATCCCTTTCCCTTAGCCGATGGATGACCTGGGCACCGTAGGTATCACCCGATGGTTCCCCGGCAACCACTAGGATGTGCCTTTGGCCCATTGGGAATGGACGGCTTCCGAAATGCTTAAGGCCACCTCGAGGGCCCGAATGCCATCTGAGGGACCAACCACCGGAGGGCGCCTGTTGCGCACACTCTCAAGGAAGGACGAAAGCTCCTCCCTCAGGGAATCGCGCAAACTTCCTCCTTCCCTGAGGGTCCCGTTGCCCTTGAATACAAAGCGATGCCTCAGAAGGTCAAGGGTGAGCTGTCCATGGGGCTGGAAGAAGGTGATGCTTCTCACCTTTTCTGGTGCGACCCTACTTGCCACAAGCTCCACCTTCCTCCCGTCCTCAGTCCATATGGTCACCTGGACTTCGTCGGCCAGAGGGCTCTTTACCCTTTTGCCCTCCGCCTCAAGGGTCCTCACCTTCAGATCCAGCAGGTGGCAGAGGAGGTCAATGTCGTGGATCATCAGGTCCAGAACCACGTCCACATCAAGGGACCTCTCGCTGAAGGGGGAGAGCCTCACTCCCTTCACCCGTTCGGGGTCCTTCAGGAGCCCATCTATGCCGAAGAGGGCCCCGTTGAACCTCTCAAGGTGTCCCACCTGAAGGATCAGGTCTCCTCTTCTGGAGAGTTCCCCGAGTTCACGGGCTTCGGCTAAGGCCTGGGTCATGGGCTTTTCCAGAAAGACGTCGACCTTTGCCTCAAGGAACGCTTTGGCGATTTCGTAATGGGTATTGGTTGGAGTGGCGATACTTACCGCGTCCACCTTCCCCAGCAGCTCCCTGTAATCGAAGTAGGGCCTTGTGCCCAGGGCCGATGCCACCAGTCGGGCCCTTTCGGGCACAATGTCCACTACCCCGATGAGCTCTGCCCCCCTCATCGAGGCAAATTTTTCGGCATGAAGCCTCCCCCACCTTCCTACTCCCACAACTGCAACCCGCACCCGCTTCCTCATCTCGTTATCCCCCTTTTGCTATCTTCGAGGAATTCCACCAGGTACCTGACCTCGGGATACCGGTAGAGGGGGCCTGCCTTCACCTCCTCTATGGACTCCCTGAGAGGCCTCGGAGACCTGAAGATGATCCTGTAAGCCCGTTTCAGGGCAGTGATGACCTCCTCGGGGAACCCGTTGCGCCTGAGGTTGGTAACGTTGATGCCGTAAAGTTTGGCCCTTACCCCCGAGGCCGTCACATAAGGGGGGATGTCCTTCGGAACGGCGGTTGCCCCGCCGATGAAGGCATATCTGCCGATCCTGACGAACTGGTGCACAGCAGCAACCCCACCGATTACGGCATGATCCTCCACCGTGACGTGTCCGGCAAGCTGGGCGGCATTGGCCATGACGACGTAGTTCCCAAGGCGACAGTCATGGGCGATGTGGGCATAGGCCATGATGAAATTGTTGTCGCCCAAACGCGTCTCCCCTCCTCCAAAGCTCGTACCCCGGTGTATCGTCACAAACTCCCTGATGATGCAGTTGTTCCCGATTATAACAAAGGTTTCCTCCCCCCTGTAACGGATGTGCTGGGGAGGGGTGCCAATGGAGGCGTGATGGTAAATCCTGCAGTTTTCCCCTATTCTCGTCCAGCGATCAATGACCACATGAGACCCGATCCAGGTCCCGTCGCCTATCTCCACCCCGGGGCCGATGATGCTGTAGGGTCCGATCTCGACCCCCTGGCCGATTTTGGCCGAAGGGTGTACGAAGGCCGTGGGGTGGATCATCCTTCCTTCTCCCTTATCATGGCCATGATTTCGGCCTCCGCTGCCACCTGCCCGGAGACCGTGGCCTTGCCGCGGAATACCCACACATTGCCCCTCCTGCGCACGGCCTCCATTTCGAGGATGAGCTGATCCCCTGGAAGGACGGGCCTCCGGAATTTTGCATCCTTGAGGGCCATAAGGTAAACCCCCTTCCCCTCGGCTTCCTCACCCATGGCCTTGTAAGCGAGGATCCCCGCGGTCTGGGCCATTGCCTCGATGATCAGCACCCCCGGCATGACCGGATCCCCCGGGAAGTGTCCCGGAAAGAAGGGCTCGTTGAAGCTCACGTTCTTCAGCCCCACAATGCGCCGGAGTATCTCCATCTCAAGGACCCTGTCCACCAAAAGGAAGGGGAAGCTGTGCGGCAGAATCTTCATGATCTCCCTGACGTCCATCAATTCCCTTCTCCCTTTGGACTTTTTTCGAGTTCCTGCACCCTCCTTCGGAGGTCCTCCAATTCCCGTCTCAACTCCGGGAGCCTCATGATCTCGGCGACAACCCTGATCCACCTTCTGTGGGGCATCTGGGGTATGCCACCTACGGCCTCCCCCGGCTTCACATCCCGAAATATCCCCGCCTTGGCCGATATCTGGGCCCCGTCGCCGATCCTCACATGGTCAGAAATCCCCACCTGGCCGGCGAGGGCCACCCCCTGGCCCACCTCCGTACTTCCCCCTATCCCCACCTGGGCCACGATGATGCAATTGGGTCCTATCCGGACGTTGTGACCCACCTGTACGAGGTTGTCGATCTTGGTACCGCGGCCTATCCTGGTCCATCCAAAGGTGGCCCGGTCTATGGCACAGTTTGCCCCTATCTCCACCTCGTCCCCTATCTCCACCCTTCCGACCTGAGGTATCTTCACAATCCGATCGCCTTCCTTGAGGTACCCGAAGCCATCGGCCCCTATCACCGTCCCCGCATGGATCACCACCCTCTTTCCCACAACCGTTCCCTCATAAGGGACGACATGGGGATGGA